>NZ_JBVJMK010000004.1:61387-320470 GCF_055584245.1 Luteibacter sp. NPDC104163 | reverse complement strand
GAAAGAGCTAAACCAGCGTCCCCGGCAGACCCTCGACTTCCAGACCCCTGCCGAGGTACTCAACCAAGCCGTTGCATCGATCGGTTGAGATCGCCGGACGTCTCGTAGAAAAGCCCCGCCCGGCTGCCGGTTCGCGCCCGTAGGGCAATAGGTACATTTGCCCCGGAGGGGCACTCCCTTTCGAACGACGAGGACCTGTCTGAGCAGCGAGGGTGGGCACCAAGGGCTCTTTCCAGAGACGTCAGAGCGCTAGACGCGATGGCGAAGCCGAGCCCCCGTGAAGCCGAAGGCGAGCCCGATCGTCAGTGGCACACAGCCGACTGGCCGTTCGCCACGGAGCGGCTGGCGGCGGCGATCTGGTCGGCGAGTTGAGCGAGGGCGCGCTGGTGCGCATCGACCAGTGAGTCGTAGCTGCCGCCGGCCGGTTCCACCACGCGCGACGCACAGTTCGCCGACTGGTCGTCGGTACGCACCGACCACGCCGCCTCCAGCGTCGCGCTCCCGCCCAGTTCCGAATCGAAGCGACGCACATCCACCTGCACCCGCACCACCTTCGCATCCTTCGCCCGGGGCAGCCCATGGATATCGTGGGTGCCCAGGCGGCTGGAAAGATCCGCCGCCAGCGCGCTGCGGATCTCATCGCCCAGCGGCGACGCCCAGCGCTCGCCATCGAGCACGCTCACCGACGAACTGCCGGAGCGCAGCACCATCGAAGGCTGGTCCACCTGCGGGGGCACGCCCACCGCCTGCACATCGATCGCGAACGGCGCCACTGTCGCCGACGCCGCCGCGGCCGGCGGCACCAGGGTGTGGAAATGCACCGGCGCCGAGGAGCACGCGGCGAGGGCCACGACGAGCAGGGCCGAAGCGGCGTTGCGGGTGTACTTCATCATGGCTGACCTTCCTTGCCCTGCTTCGGGGACGACGGCGTGGTGGCCGGCGGCGGTGCGTCGGCACCGCGGCCGCGCAGCAGCGCCTCCGGGTGGCGACCCAGGTAATCGGTGAATGCACGCACGGAACGCACCGTGCGCTGCAGTTCTTCCAGCGTATTGCCGATGTTCTGCTGCAACGGCGAGTTCTCGCTCAGCGCATCGTTGGCGGTACCCACCGTGCGGTTCACGCCCTGCAGCGTCTTCTTCGCTTCCGGCAGCAGGTCGGTGTTCACCGTATGCAGCGTGCCGTGCAGTTCCTTCAGGCTGCCGTCGATGTTCTTGCCGATCGAATCGAACGGGATCTTCGAGATCTTGTCCACGATGGACGACAGCTGCTCCTGCAGGTGATCGAAATCACCCGGCACGGTCGGCACCTCGAGCGGCTTGCCATCCGGGTTGAAGTCGACCTTCTTCGCCTTCGGATCCACGTCCATCGCGATGTACAGCTGGCCGGTTAGCAGGTTGCCGGTGCGCGCCTGCGCACGCAGGCCATGGTCCACCAGGCCCTTCATGATCCGCGGGAACAGGGTTTCCGGGTCGCCGCCGAGCACCTGCGCCAGCTTCTCGTGCGCCTTGCCCAGGCGCTGCGGATAGACGAGCACGCCCACGACCACCGGGAAGCTGTGCTTCTCCGGGTCGTAATCCAGGTTCACCGACACGACCTTGCCGACCTTGACGCCGAGCAGCTCCACGGGCGCATCGACGTTGAGGCCGCGCAGCGAGTGCTCGAAGCGCATGCGGATGTAACGCGGCTTGCCATCCGGCGGCGCCAGCGCGGTGGCCTGGTCGCCGAACAGCGTGTATTCGCTCATCTCGGGCGCGGGGGTCTCATCGCGGGGGCCCAGCGGATCGGAGAAGGCGACGCCGCCGGCGACGACCGTGGCGAGCGACTGGGTGTTGAGCTTCAGGCCGTCGGCACCCAGCGAGACATCCACGCCACTGGCATTCCAGAAGCGCGAGTCCTTGGTGACGAAGCGGTCGTTCGGCCCGTCCACGAACAGCTGGAGCGACACGCCCTTCCCGTCCTTGTCGAGCTCGTACGAGACGATGCGGCCGACCTGGATGCGGCGGAAGTACACCGGCGAACCGATGTCGAGCGAGCCGAGGTCGGCGGTATGCAGCTGGAAGCGGCGGCCCGGCGCGCCATGCGTCACGGCCGGCGGGGTTTCCAGGCCGGTGAAATCGCTCTGGTCCTCATCGGACGTGCCGGTATCGGCGCCGATGAATGCGCCCGACAGCAACGTATCGAAGCCGGAGACACCGCCGGCGCCGATGCGCGGACGCACCACCCAGTAGCGGGTGCCCTTGGTCGCGAACTCGGAGGCGTTCTTCTCCAGGTCGATCACCACCCGCACATGGGTGCGATCCTTGGACAGGCGCATGGTGGTCACCTTGCCGATCACCACGTTCTTGTACTTGACCTGGGTCTTGCCGGTCTCGATGCCCTCGCCCGTGAGGAAGGTCACCGTGATCTGCGGCCCGGCCGAGATGTAGTGGTTGACCAGCAGCGAGATGCCCACCAGGGCGGCGATGATCGGCACCAGCCAGATCAGCGAGACGCCCATCTTCGAACGGCGCACCTCCGGTTGGGGCAGGTCATCGCCTTCCGGCCGGTTTTCTTCCTGGATGTCGCTCATCGTGCCTTCCTTTTGTCCCAGATCAGGCGGGGATCGAAACTCATCGCCGCCAGCATCGTCAGCACCACGACGATGCCGAAATAAATCACCCCCGGCAGCGGCTCCACGCGCGAGAGCACCTTGAAGTGCACCAGCGCGGAAAGGATCGCCACCACGAACACATCCAGCATGGACCAGTAGCCCACCAGCTCCACGAAGCGGTACAGCTTGGCGCGCTGCCGCGGCCCGTAGTCGCTGGCCCGCTGCACCGAGAGCAGCAGGTAGCCCATGATGCAGAACTTCAGCACGGGCACCACGATGGATGCCGTGAAGACGATGATGGCCAGGTCGGGCGACCCGTTGCGCCATAGCTCGAACACGCCGCTGAGGATCGTGTTGTCGTCCTTCGAAAACAGGCTCTGTGTCCGCATGATCGGGAACAGGTTGGCCGGGATGTAGAAGATGGCGGCCGCGATCAGGAACGCCCAGGCGCGCGCGATGCTGCCCACTTTCCGCGCATGCAGCGGGTTATGGCAGCGCGGGCAGCGGGCGTGCGGGTTACTGGTGTAGGCGGTGACCAGGCGGCACACGTGGCAGCCCATCATCCCCAGCTCCTGGGCGCGTGGCAGTTCGCTCACCGGCGCACCTCGCGGGTCATGTCCCAAAGGTTGCGCGGGTCGTGGCTGGCGAACACGGTGATGAGCACGGTAAGGAAGCCGAAGGCCCAGACGCCGATGCCGGGGATCACGTCGAAATACGTATGCGCCTTCACCACCGCCACCAGCACGCCGAGCATGAACACCTCGATCATGCTCCATGGCTTGATCTTCACCAGCGTGGACATGGCCAGGCCGAAACCGGGCGCCCGCTCGCCGTGCCGGGCGTACATCAGCACCCAGCCGAACAGCGTGATCTGCACCAGGGGGAAGAAGAACAGGGTCAGCGCGGTGAGCGCGGCGACGATCTGCGCCCCGTCGTTCCACATGGCGATGGCCGCGCCCCACAGGGTCGTGTCGGCCATCATGCCGGAGAAGCCGAGGGTCACGATGGGCGAGACGTTTGCGATGACGAAGACGATGAACGCCGTGAGCACCAACGCGAACTGCGCATCGATGCCCAGCCACTGGTGGCGCTCGAGGACCGCCCCGCAATTGGCGCACTGGGCCACCTCGCCCCGGGCAAGGTGGCGCCGCCTGTAAACGGTGTCACAGTGCTCGCAGATGATGAGGTCAGGGGCTTTTCGCATGCACGCCGGCGGTGGAAGGCCGGTATGGCCCATGGCGCTATGATCGCAAATCCGGGTAAACGGCGCATGACGAAGGCCAGGGAGGCTGCAAAACGGCCATCCCGGCTTGATATGCTGCCGAACTTCCCCGATCTAGGGGGGATCTTCCCTTGTCCCAGGAGCCTTTCGTGAGCAGCGCCCAGACCCCTAGTGCCCATGTCTTCGACGCGACCACGGCAGGATTCGAGCAGGATGTCATCCAGGCCTCACTGCAGACCCCGATCCTGGTGGACCTGTGGGCCGAGTGGTGCGGCCCCTGCAAGACGCTCGGCCCGATGCTGGAAAAGCTGGCCGCCGAGTACAACGGGGCGTTCCGCCTGGCCAAGATCGACGTGGATGCCGAGCAGCAGCTCGCGGCCATGTTCGGCGTGCGCAGCATCCCCACCGTCATCCTGATCAAGGATGGCCAGATGGCCGACGGCTTCGCCGGCGCCCTGCCCGAAGGGCAGCTGCGCGAGTTCCTGACCCGCAACGGCATCCAGCCGGGCGATGGCTCGGCGAATGACGCCGAGGCGATCGAAGCGGAACCCGAAAGCCCCGAGGAGGCCATCAACCGTCTCCAGCAGGCGATCGCCGCCGCGCCGGACCAGGCTGAGCTGAAGCTGGACCTCGCGCTGGCCCTGCTGCGCGCCGGCCAGGTCGAACCGGCCCAGGCCGAACTGGATGCCCTGCCCGCCAACCTCGCCACCGACGCCCGTGCGGTGCGCCTGCGCAGCCAGCTCGACCTGGCCCGCGCCCTGGCCGGTGCACCTTCGCTGGCCGATCTGCGCCAGCGCGTCGCCGCCAATGGCGATGACTGGGAGGCCCGCGACCTGCTGGGTGTGCGCCTGCTGATCGAAGGCGACGCCCCGGCCGGCCTCGACCAGTTCCTCGACATCCTCAAGCGCCAGCGCGACTGGAACGACGGCCAGGCGAAGAAGCGCCTGCTTGCCGCGTTCGCCACGCTGGATGATGCGGAAGTCGTGGGTACCTACCGGCGCAAGATGGCCTCGTTGGTCTTCTGAGGCCGCAAAGCCGCGTTTCGTAGTTTTACGGGGTGGTGCCCGGCGTAGTTTCGGTTACGCCGCACCGCCCCGCTTTGCATGCTGGCATCCCGTCCTCCCGGGGTGCCCCCATGCCCAGGCCAACACGCTTCCTGTTCGCATCGACGTTTTCCGTCGCCTCCGGCCTCGCTCTCGCGCAGTCGGCCGACGACATGAACAAGGCCAACAACCCGCTCGCCCCGACGATCGGCGTCAATCTCCAGGACCAGTACGTCGGGAGCTACTACGGCCTCGACGACGTCGATTCGAATGCCTTTCTCCTGCGCGGCACGCTGCCGCACAAGGCCTTTGGCCTGCCGCAGATCTTTCGCTACACGCTGCCCTTCGCCACCTCGCCCAACATCGCGCCAGACGGCCGCACCACGAACGTCGGTGACCTCAACGTCTTCGATGTCGCCGTGTTCAAGGCCGGCGGCGTGGAGATCGGCATCGGGCCGCAGCTCACCGTGCCGAGCGCGGGCAGCGACCGCACCGGCACGGGCAAGTGGCAGGCCGGCGTTGCGACACTCGTGATCTCGCCAAAGCCATGGGGCCTCATCGGAGGCCTGGTCACCTGGCAGCGCTCGTTCGCCGGTTCCGGCCACCGCACCACGCAGGACAACCTGCAGGCCCAGCCGCTCGTGATCTACAACCTGCCGCGGGGCTGGTACCTGCGCACCACGGCCACGTGGGCGTGGGATCTCGAGGGCGGCACGCACTATGTCCCCGTCGGCTTCGGCACCGGCAAGGTCTGGCGTAGCAAGGGCGGCGTCACCTACAACCTGTTTGCGGAGCCGCAGTTCACCGTGGCGAGGCATGGTGACGGCGTGCCGCAGTTCCAGCTTTTCTTCGGCCTGAACATGCAGTTCCCCATGGCGCGGTAGGTAGTTTTGCGGAAAGCGGTTACGCACATCTGCGCTTCCGGCTGCGCCACCGCGGGCCGGATGCTGCATGCGACATTCGCCGTGGAGAGCTCCCGTGGAAACTCGCCGGTTCGGAGCCCTGCTCCGCCACGCCGCCGCGCTGCTGCTCACGCTGGCTGCCGCATCGCTCGCGGCCCAGGGGGCGCCGCCCACGGGGAAGACGTTCACGAAGGAACAGATCGACCAGTTCATGGCGCCCGTGGCGCTGTATCCCGATGCCCTGCTTTCGCAGATCCTCATGGCCGCGACGTATCCGGCCGACGTCGCTGACGCCGCCACGTGGTCGAAGCAAAACCCGAAGGCGACGGGTGATGCAGCGGTGAAGCAGGTCGCATCCATGCCGTGGGACCCCAGCGTGCAATCGCTCGTGGCGTTCCCGCAGGTCCTCGTGCAGATGGGTGCCCATCCGGATTGGGTGCGCAACATCGGCGATGCGTTCCTCGCCGAGCCCGACGAGGTGATGGCATCCGTGCAGCGCCTGCGCGCGCAAGCGCAGAAGGCAGGCAACCTCAAGTCCAACACGCAGCAGAAAGTCGTGGTGCAACAGGCCGCGCCGCAGACCACGGTGATCCAGATCGAGCCCGCGGATCCGCAGGTGGTCTACGTCCCGAGCTACAACCCGACCGTCGCTTACGGCACGTGGGCCTACCCCGCCTACCCGCCGCCTTACTGGCCGCCACCGCCGGGCTACCAGTACCCGGTCGCCACGGGACTCGCCGCGGGGCTTGCCTTCGGTACCGGCGTGGCCATCGCCAATTCCCTGTGGGGCGGCTTCGACTGGGGCCACAACGACGTCAACATCAACGTCAACCGGTACAACAACATCAACGTCAACAACCGCATCAGCGGCAACGGCAACATCAACTGGAACCACGATCCGGCCAACCGCCGTGGCACGCCTTATCGCGATCCCACGACGCAGGCACGCTTCAACCAGGGCCTGGGCGGCGCGCAGCAACGCCAGGCATTCCGCGGCCAGGATCCAGCGCGCGAGGCAAGCCGGCAGCAGGCGCTGCAGAGTTTCAACCGCTCCACCGGCGGTGGCGCCTCACCCTCGCTGGAACGCGGCAACGCCGGGAACCGCGGAGCGAATGCGGGCAACTTCCAGGAGCGGGCGGGGTCACGCGGCGGCAACCTCGCCAACCGACCGGGCGCCAACGGCGGCGGCGTGCAGCGCCAGCCCATCGGCAACGATGCGCGCGCCAACGCTTTCTCCGGCGTGCGCTCCCCGGGCGACGCCGGCGCAGCCCGGCAGCGCGGCGAATCGAGCCTGCGCGACATGGGCGGTGCGCGCCCGAACATGGGCGCCGCGCACCCCGTCAACCGTCCGGTGCCGGCGCGTGCCGGCGGATTCCACCGTCGCTAGGAGCATGCGATGACCTTCCCGACCGCCAGGCGCCTCGTGCGCACGCTCCTCGCCGCCTCCCTGCTGGCCAGCTTCACCGCATGGCCGGCTGCCGGCATCTATCCCAGCGCGGAAGCCGCGGCGGACGCGCTCGTCGCCGCGCTGAAAGTCCATGACGATGGCGCCCTCGGCAAGGTGCTTGGCCCCGACTGGCGAACCTATATACCGACCGAGGGCGTGCAGCGCGACGACGTCGATGCATTCGTCGATGATTACGCTGCCAGCCACCGCATCGTCACCGACGGAAGCGGCACCCACCTCACCGTCGGACGTGCGGGCTGGCAGTTACCCATTCCGCTCGTGAAGGATGCGCACGGCTGGCGCTTCGATGTGGCCGCGGGCCATGACGAAATCATCGCGCGCCAGATCGGCCACAACGAGATGGATGTGGTGCAGGTGCTGCTGGCGTACTACGACGCGCAACGCGAATACGCAGCCAGCGTGCACGACAAGGACACGGCCCCGCACTACGCGGCGAAGCTGCGCAGCACGCCGGGCCAGCACGACGGCCTGTACTGGGCACCCCAGCAGGGCGAACCAGAGAGCCCGCTGGGCCCGCGCCTCGCGGCGGACAAGGTCCACGGCGATACCTACTTCGGCTACCACTACCGGATCCTGACCGCACAGGGGCCTTCGGCACCTGGCGGCGCCTATACGTACATGGCGGGCGGTGTCATGGCCAATGGCTTCGCGCTTATCGCGTGGCCGGCGCGCTACGGCGAGAGCGGCGTGATGACGTTCGAGGTCAGCCACGACGGCCTCGTCTTCCAGAAAGACCTGGGCAAGGACACCCCCACCGCGGTCACCCACATCGAGCGTTTCGACCCGGACTCGAGCTGGACTGAAGTCCCGGTTTCCCCGTGAACCCGAGAAGGAGCACACCCATGACCCTGCGTCCGCTTGCCCTGACCGTGCTGCTCGCTACGCTGTGCGCGCCGGCTCCCAGCGATGCCGCGACACCGTTCGACTGCACCATGCGCTTCGATCTTTCCTCCTGGGCCGTGCTGTACAAGCACTCGTCGGGCAACGGGACGGTGACCTGCAACGACGGTTCGACGTTGAAGGTGAAACTCACGGCGAATGGGGGTGGCCTGGCCCTGAGCAAGTCCGCGATCAAGGGCGGCAAGGCCGACTTCTCCGGCTTGCGCCGCATCGACGATGTGCTTGGCACGTACGTCGCCGCGGATGCCGATACAGGCATCGTGAAGCACGGCGATGCGCAGGTACTCACCAAGGGCGAGGTAAACATGAGCCTTGCCGGTGCCGGCAAGGGCATGGGCCTGGGCGTGACGGTCGGCGGCTTCACGATCGCCCGTGAGCCGTAAGGGCGGGCGCGCCATGCATGCCCGGCCGCTCGACTACTCCTTCGAGATCACCACCATCCGCCACGTCGGCGATAACGATGCCACCTGCTTCACCGCCGATGCGGTGGTCCGCGATGCGGCAGGCACCGAGGTCGCCCGCCTGCCCGGCAAGCGCATGCATAGCTACGTCGAAGCGGCGGAAGACGATGCCGTGGACGCCGCGCGCCAGGCGATCCGCCGGCTGCGCAAGGGCGGTACAGCAGCGACATGAATCCCACCAGGAGCGCGCGTCCCAGCGCGCTCCTGCCATGCCGGGCGTCAATCGGCCCGCGTGGTCTCGCTCAGCATCTTCAGCGCATCATCAATCGTGAAACTGTTCGGGTGCTGCACGGGCGGGAAATCCTTAAAGGTGGCGGCCCATGCATCCATGATGCGCCACGCCCCGAAGATGATGTACGCGTGGTAGCAGAACCATTCCCAGTACGAGTTGGAGGTGATCTCCGCGAACTCGTAAGGGTCCGTCCGCAGGTTGTAGAGCTTGGGCAGCCGGAGGCGGACGAATGGTTCGCCCCATACCGCCATGGTGCCCTTGCAGCGCTGCTCCATGAACGAGATTTTCCAGTTGTCGAAGCGCAGGCCCAGGATGTCGCCGTCGTCGCTGAGGTACACGAAGATCTTGCGCGGGCTGAGCGACTCCGCGTCGGTCAGGTGTTTCAGCAGGCTGCCGCCATCGATGTGGTTGCGATAGGTACGGCCGAGCGCCTTGTAGCCTTTTTTAAGCTCCTCCACCGCATCGGGCGCACCCGCCATCTCGGCGAAGGTCGGTAGCCAGTCATGGTGTTGCACGATTTCGTTGGACACCCTGCCCGCCTTCACGTGTCCCGGCCAGCGGACCACGAGGGGAACACGGAAGGCACCCTCCCAGTTGGTGTTCTTCTCACTCCGGAACGGGGTGGTGCCGGCATCGGGCCAGCTGTTCCGGTGGGGACCGTTGTCGGTCGAGTACATCACGAAGGTATCGTCTGCGATGCCGAGCTTGTCCAGGTAATCGAGGACCTCGCCGACGTTGCGGTCGTGGTCGATCATGGTGTCGTGGTACGGCGACTGCCAGCGGCCCGCCTGGCCCATGCTCTCCGGCTTGGTATGCGTGAACAGGTGCATGTGGGTGAAGTTGAGCCACACGAAGAACGGCGTATCGTCGTCCACCTGGCGCTTGATGAAGTCCTTGGTCGCCGCGACGAATTCGTCATCGCAGGTCTCCATGCGCTTGCGGTTGAGCGGCCCGGTATCCTTGATCTTCTGCTTGCCCACGCGCCCGAAGCGGGCATCCGTCGTGGCGTCGTCCTTGTCGGTCGCCCAGCTATGCAGTACGCCACGCGGCTTCACTGCCTTGACGAAGGTCGGGAAATCCTTCTCGGGCCAGTAGTCGTACATCTCCGGCTCTTCCTCGGCGTTCAGGTGGTAAAGGTTGCCGAAGAACTCGTCGAAGCCGTGGTTGGTGGGCAGGTGTTCGTTGCGGTCCCCAAGGTGGTTCTTCCCGAACTGCCCCGTCGCGTAGCCCTGGTTCTTGAGCACCGCCGCGATGGTGATGAGCTTTTCGGACATGCCGACCGGCGCGGCCGGGACGCCCACCTTCGACAGTCCGGTGCGGTAGACGCTTTGCCCGGTGATGAACGACGAGCGCCCGGCCGTGCACGACTGCTCACCGTACGAATCGGTGAACAGCATGCCCTCGTTCGCCAGCCGATCGATGTTGGGCGTCTGGTAACCCATCAGGCCCCGCGTGTAACAACTCAGGTTCGAAATCCCGATGTCGTCGCCCCAGATCACCAGGATGTTGGGTCGCTTGCCCGCCCTGGCTGCTTTATCCGGCGCGGGTTTCTTTGCCTTCTTGTCAGTTGCCATGTCATCTCCAGGCGCATCGCGCGCGTCGTCAGGGAGTCGGTGGACGCGCGTTCACCGACGGATCGAACACGGATTTCCAGTCGCCACGCATGCTGGCGACGCGGAAGTGATAACGGCTGGCCGCAGCGAGCGATTCGCCGCCTTTCTCGGCATACGCGAACTCGCGGACGGCATCGTCGTGGTTCACGAGCAGCGCGAACGAGGGGCCGCCACGATCCATGGCATAGCGCATCATCGAGACGTCACCGAAGCCGCCCACGTTGCCCCCGACGAACACCGGGCGTCGGCCGATGGCCCGCCATATCGCCGGCGGCTTGCCCTCGCGATCGACCACCTGCTCGACCTTGCCGGTGTAAGCGAGGACCACGCGGCCGCCACGTTCCTCGACGTGCGTGGCGAGGGAGCTGCCGATCACCCTGTCCGGCGGGATGCCGAAAGCATCCCAGGCGATAGCGCGTGTATAGGCGATCGGGGAACCGCTGCAGATCCAGGTCTTGAAGCCGTTCGCCTCGAGGTAGCGCAGCAGCTCCAGCATGGGCCGGTACGCAAGGCGCACGTAGGGAACGCCAAAGCGCGGGTTCTGTGCCGTGCGCGCCTCGCGTGCCATGCCCGCGGCCACCTCGTCGGTATCGCGACCGTCGATCGCCGCGGCCGTGACCTGCGCAAGGCCTGCTTCACCCTGCGCCTGCAGTGCCGCGATATCCCCCTTGAGGAACGCCGCGACACCCGGCTCCTGCGCAAGGGAGGGCCGCTTCCCCACCGCGGCCTTCACATCCCCGGCAAGCGGAAGCACCGCCCCGGGCAAAGGCTTCTCGGGCATCAGCGTGCCGTCCATGTCGAACACCGCAAGCCGGTCGGATGGGGCCACGTACCGGTCGCCGCCTTCGGTGGCGGCGTCTGAGACGAACGCCACGATCGCCGCTTTGGTCGGCCCCTCGTTCCACGATGGCAGCGGATCGCTCGCCGGCCCGACGTGCGCGCGCCCCGCACTGGCCAGCATCACCAGCGCGACGAAGGCTGCGATCGTATGCCGCGGTTCCCAACGATACGTGAGCACGTCCCGATCCTTCAGCGAAGGCGCATGAGACGATCTTGTGCAGTGGATGCCGCGCGCCCAAGCGTAGTCCCGCGCACGCCCGGCTAGGTAAATCTACGACGTGAACCCAGGAGGCACCGCTACCTAGGTAGATCTACCCAGCGCGCGTGGCGGCATTTGCGCTGTGCCATCCGCGCTGCTCCCACGAGGATGGGGTTCCGGAGGTGCCCATGAGCAGTGAACGTTTACAGAAATACACCTACGTGCCTGCCGCACTCGAGGGCGGGCGACCGGATACGGCGGTGGAACTCTCCGCACGCCGTACGGGCATGTCGTTCCAGCGTACGCGCATGAGCACGGACCGCACGCTGATGTCGGTCATGCGTACCTCGATCTCGCTGATCAGCTTCGGCTTCACGATCGCGCAGTTCTTCGAGCGGTTGCGCAGCACGAAGATGCTCCCGGAAGGCAGCGGTGCGCCCCGGCAGTTCGGCGTCGCCCTGGTGATGCTGGGGGTGGTGATGCTGATCCTTGGGATCATCTACCACCTGCATTACATGCGCACGTTGCGCAACGAGCGGCAGGCGATGACGCACGAGGGCCTGATCCATGGGGAGACACCCTATCCGGTATCGCTCACCCTGCTGGTCTCGGTGATCCTGCTGGCGATAGGCATCCTTGCCATCGTCAGCCTCGTCGGGCACGTGGGGCCGTTCGGCTAGCGCAGGACCCCATCGGCCTTGAGCTTCGGGATCAACGTCTTCGCGAGGGCTTCCGTCGCCTTCGGGATGTCGCTGTTTGCCACGCTGCGCGTCGTGACCGTCCAGACCAGGCGATCGCTTCGCGCATCCCACACGCTGGTTTCCAGGGTGACCAGCGTGGTCTCGGTAACCTCGGGCGTCGAGGCCCATGCGCCGCCATACCAGCCGTAGAAGCCGCCCACGTACGGACCCGGGCTCACGTTGATCCGGTCTTCGACGCGCTGCACGCGCGTCGCGAGCACCGCCTGGCTCCCCGTGGACTTCACCAGCTCGCCCAGCTGCGCCTGGCCGCCCTGCCCCGGCGGGATGCTGCTGTAGCTGGGCGTCGCGCGAATGCCAGCGGCGCCCAGTTCACGCGAGAAGGTGTCCTCGAACAGGCGGCGCATGGTGTCGCTGCGTGCCACGCCGATCACAAGCACGGATGATGCAGGCTGGCCGTGCCAGGTCGGGTCCTTCCATTCGTTGGTGACATCGACGGTGGCGCAGGCGGCCAGCAGGGTGATGCACGTGAGTGCGAAAGCGTGGCGTTTCATCAGCGTTCTCCTAAGTAGTCGTGGGGTCAGGGCCGGCTTCCATGGTCACGGATGAGGCCCATCCGGATGGCCTCGCGCACGAGGGCGACGCCGCTATGCACGTGGAAGAGATCGAGCAGGGCCTGGCGGTGGCTCTCCACCGTGCGCACGGAAATGCCAAGCTCCAGGGCGATCTCGGTGGCACGCAGGCCCCGCGCCATGCGCTCGAGGACTTCGCGCTGGCGGCGCGTAAGCCGGTGCATCGGTGGTGGCGCGTTCACCAGCGCGGCCATCAGGCCGGGGCTCACGTAACGGCGGCCCTCCACCACATCGCGCAACGCATCCAGCAGCTCGCCGCGGGGGGAATGCTTCAGCACGTATGCCCAGGCACCCGCCTGCATCGCTTCCTGTACCACCAGCGGTTCATCGTGCCCGGAGAGCACGATGAAGCGGATGTCGTCGCGACGCGCGGCAAGGCGGCGAAGCGGATCCAGCCCGGGCATGTCGGGCAGGTCGATGTCGCCGACGACGAGCATGCCCGCCTCTGCCCGTTCAAACAGGACGGCGGCGGAATGCACTAGCGTGGTCGAACGCACGCACGGTGCCAGCAAGGCAGCGACGCCTTCCGCGACGACACGGTGGTGGTCGACCACCACCACATCGACGGGTAAGACCGCGTCGTCCGCCGCGTGCATGGCCCGCTACAACGCGAACGAGACGTTGAGCACGAGCGGCTCACCCTTCAGCCGGTTCGATACATGGAACTCCTTCACCCAGCGCAGCGTGAAGTCGATGCTGCTGTCCTTGCTGAAGGTCTTCTTGAAATCGATCGCCGGACCCGCACCCAGCGCATGGCCCTTGAAGCCGCCGAGCCGATCCGCGGTGGCGCCCTTGTCGTCCGAGATCTGCTGGATCCAGCCCACCACCGCGCCGAAGCCCCAGCCGCCCGGCGTCCGTTTCATCGCCAGCAGGTCAAGATGGAACACCGGGGCGTTCCTGTAATCGGTCGCATCATTCCGCGTGTAGAAATCCACACCGGCAAGGCCGCTGAACTCGAACGAGCCGCGGTCGAAGAGGTGGGTGTAACCCACCGCAGGCGTGAAGGTCCAGTTGTTGAGGCCCAGGTTGGCCAGGCGCCCCTTCTCATAGCGCGCGGTAGGCGCATACACGTACACGCCCATCGACCAGTGCTCCACCTCGCTCACGTGGTAGCTCGCGATCACCGGCGCGAAATAGAGATCGAACAGGCCGGATGCCTGGTCACTAAGCTCACCCCTGCGCTGTCCGAACGTGATCGCGGCGCTCACGTCCGGCCGGATGTACGGCACGGTGAACATGCTCGCGAAGTTCCAGCGGCCTTTCCCCGTATCCCAGATGTACGCGAACGTGCCCGCGAACAGGTCAACGTTGGCTCGCACGTCCAACGCGGCAAGGCCGCCGATGGGCACTTCGCGGCTGCCGCCGATGTCGCCGGAGTAGTTGATGAAGCTCACGGATACGTGCATCCCCGGGTCGGGTGGCACGATGGCCGCGTACGGCGTGATCTGGGCGCCCGTGATCGAGCGCCCCATCGCGCCTTCGGTCGCCATGCCGGCGGTGGGGAGGCAGGCGGCTAGCAGGGTGCAGGCGAGGCGACGTTTCATGCTGGCATCCGCTGTGCTGAGGGGCCCTGCCTAGAGTGCGTGCGGCACGGCGGCGGCTTAAGCGAAAGACCACTCACGCGGGGTAGGTAAATCTACCGGCTACAACCCGGGCCGCAGCAACGAACCGAAGGTGAGGTAGACGGCGGTGTGCCCCCCGGCCGCATGCCCCACGCCGAGGAACACCGGACCGAGCGGCGACTGTACGCCGGCGAAGATGCTGCCTGCGTAGATCAACGAATCCAGCCGCACGTCGTTCTTGTTGCGCCAGGTATTGCCGGCTTCCAGGCTCATGCCGATGAAGACCGGCGTGGAGAACAGCGCGTCGAGGTTGCCGGTGCGTCGGTACAGGACCGCGCGACCCAGCGCGGATTGCGTGCCATACAACGAGCGTTCCCCGTAGCCGGACAGGTTGAGGAAGCCGCCCAGGAAGGTCTGCGATTCAAAGAAGTTCGTATTGTCGAGCGCACTGGATGCGCGCATGCCAAGCAACAGGTGATAGCGGCCCGTGCTCAGCCCCCAGTCCGGGACCCAGTCGGCGACCAGCCTTGCGACGTCGCCACTGACCTTGCCGCCGAGGAAGGTGCGGAAGCGGAGGTAGTCGAAGTTCACGTGGCTTCCCCGCGTGGGGAACTGGGCGTTATCGAGGCTATCCCAGTCAAGGCCCAGGCCGAGCGATGCGAATTCCGAGGTGCCATTCGGGAAGGTCGACGGCGACCCGACGCGCAGGTCGCCCGAGTCCCTGCCGCGCACCAGCGAGGTCGAAATGCGCCAGTACGATGCGGGCGTCCAGCCGATCTCGACGCCCGCGTTCCGCCGCCGGATCCGGTACTCGGCGAGTTCCTGCTCCCCCTTGCCATCGAAGACCGGCACATCCTCGTTGCGCACCACCACCGCGGGCATGACATACACCGTCGAGCCCTCGCCGAACGGCTGGTAGAACTCCGAGCGGATGCCGCCGATGCGGCCGCTCCATAGCGTATTGCGCCATTCCCCGCCGCTCTGGTTGAGGTTGGTGGCGGTGACCTCGGCGGAGATCAGGTACTCGCTGCGGCCGTTGAAATCGTCGTCCAGCTGGAAACCCATTTTCCCGTAGACCGGTCCCCAGCTCTTGTCGACAGGGGTCAGGCGGATACCGCGATCGCCATCCCGTTCCACCAGGTGATAGTCCACCTGCTGGTAGCTGCCCTGCCCATAAATCGTGCCGATCCGCGCTTCCACGTCCTTCGCATCGAAGGGCTTGCCCACCTCCGGCTGCAGCTGGCGGCCCGCGAAGGCCGCCGTATGCGTTTGCCTTGCGTCGACATCGATGAAGGCGACCAGCTTCGGATCGAAATCGCGCTGCCGGTGGCCGGCGACCCAGGCCTGCCACGCCTCCGGTGTCGCTGTAAGCGCGCGCAGGCGTGGCACCGCGGCTTCCGCCGCTGCGCGGCCGATGGCAATGGCTTCGTTGGCGCGGTTGAACTCGCCCGCACCCAGCTTGCCGAGCGCGGGCTTGATCAGGATGTCCTGGTCGGAAAGCGCCTTGAGCTGCCGGTCGGTCTTCTCCGCCATCAGCGCGCTGACCATCTGGTTTAGCAGGGCCACGGGATTGCTGAGCTGTGCTTCGTCGGCGAGCGGCGAGCCCACGTCGACCACGATCAGCCGGTCCGCGCCCATCTCGCGCACGACATCGATCGGCACGTTATCCATCAAGCCGCCATCGACCAGCAGCTTGCCATCCACGTTGGTGGGTGCGAAAGCGCCGGGCACCGACATGCTGGAGCGGATGGCCAATGGCAGGTCGCCGCTCGCGAACACCACGGGCTTGCCTACGACAATATCCGTGGCCACGGCGCGGAACGGGACAGGGAGTTGGTTGAAGTCATGCACGTCCCAGGTGGACACGAGCAGCCGACGCAACAGCAGCAAGAGTTTCTGGCCTTGCACCACGCCGGCCGGCGTGACGATGTGACCGTTCCTGTAGCCCACCTCGAAGTTGAGCAGGTAGCGATAGTCGGCATCCTTTCTCCGCATGGGCTCTTCCGCGCGGTCGGGATCATCGGAAAAGAGATCCTTCCAGTCGAGTGCCCCGATCACGTTCGCCATTTCGTCGGCGGTGTAGCCCGATGCGTAGAGTCCACCGACGATCGAGCCCATGCTGGTGCCCGCCACTTTGCAGATGGGTATGTGCTCGCGCTCCAGCACCTGGATGACGCCGATGTGCGCGGCGCCGCGCGCGCCGCCACCGCCCAGCACCAGGCCGACGCATGGCGATGGTTGCGTGGGTGCGGCGTTGGCCATCACGGACGTGAAGGCGATCAGCGCTACGACAGCTTTCCAGCCCTTGCGCATGCGCGTGGCCTCTCCACCGGTCTTCACCGGAGTGTCCGCCGACTCATCGCCCGGCGGCAGCGAAGAACGGACCACGCGAACTACGCATATTTACTTAGAGAAAACTGAGAGATAGAGCGGTATTGTCCGTATTCGTCCAGGGTGCGAAACCCGTAAGATCGAGCACGCAGCGCAGGGGCGCGAGCCAGACATCCACCGATGGTTGCACGCCATGCCGGCGTGCCGGGAGCAGCGGTGATCGGAGCTCAGCCAACAAGGGACCACCGGACCGCGACCTGGTGTGCAGCGACCTGCGCCGGGGTGGTCGCCGCGCAACTGGTGTCCAGCAGTTTGTGGAACCACCAGAACGGCTCCCACGTCATCTGGTTCCCTGGCGCCGTCCTGCTCGGCGTTTTACTGGCCAACCCACGCAGGACATGGTTCGCCCTGCTCGCATGTGGGTATGCAGGCCTCGTCGGCATCCTCGTGGCATTGGGTCTCCCCGTCGCCGACATCGCACTGCTCGCGTTACCGACGGTGCTGCTCGTGCCGTGCGCGGCCTGGTGTATCCGGCGCATGCCTCGCCGTGCACATGCGTTGCAGGACTTCCGCGTGCTCGTGGTGTTCGTCCTGTTCGGCGTCATCGCGCTTCCACTGGTCTCCGTCGCGATCACGGCCGCGGCCAGCCTCGCGACGAGCCTGCGTGGCGAACTGCTGACGTGGTGGCTCAATCTCGCGATGGCGAACGCCCTGGGCCACGCCCTGTTCCTTCCCGCGTGGAGCAGCCTGCGCGCCCGCGACTCCGCGCTGCGCAACGCCGGTGGGGTCGACGCCGGCTTCGTCATCCTCATGGTGCTGGCGCTCGTGATGCTCACGATCGTCTGGTACGCCTATGGCGACCGCCCTGAATTCCGTCCGCTGCTTTGCCTGGCCCCGACGCCCATCGCGATCGCCGCGGTGCTTACGGCGCAGATGACCGGCAGTTCGGTGACGATGTTCGTTATCGCGGTGATCGCCGCACACCTCACGTCGAAAGGCTATGGGCCGTTCACGGCGGCCACCGCCCAGGACACCACGCTCGCCCTGCAGGTGTGGACCCTGCTTGCCGCCATCTCCGCGCTGGTCGTCGCCGTGGTCGTGGAGCAACGCGCCGCAGGCCGGCGCCAGCTGGTGGCGGCACACGGCGAGCTGCGCGAGCTTGCCGGCCGCCTCATCGCCACGCAGGAGCAGGAGCGTGGCCGGCTCGCACGTGATCTCCACGACGACATCAACCAGCGGCTGGCTGCGGCGTCCATCGATCTTTCGACGCTGCGCAAGCGCCTTTCAGCCGAGTTCCGCGACGATGTCGCCGGGCTGCAGGACCGTATCGTCGCGCTCTCCGACGACGTGCGCCAGTTGTCACACCAGCTGCATCCGAGCTGCCTCCAGCATGCCGGGCTGCGTAGCGCGCTGGAGAGCCTGTGCCGGCACCCGCAAGGGCATGCGTGGCCGCGCGTCCGGTTGGTCGCCGGGCGCGAGATCGATGCGTTATGCCCCGAAGTGGCGCTCTGCTTTTACCGCGTCGCCCAGGAGGCCCTGGCCAACGCGGTCCGCCACGCCGGGGCGCGGGAGGTCACGCTCAACGCCGAGTTCGAGGACGGCGTGGCGACGTTGAGCATCATCGATGACGGCAAGGGCATCGACCTGCCCGCGTGCCCCGCCGCGCGCTGCGGCATTGGCATCGGCATTACCAGCATGCATGAACGGGCGAAGCTGCTGGGGGGCAGCTTCACCATCCGTAGTAGCCCAGGCAAGGGAGTGGATGTATGTATCCGGATACCGACGACACCGACGTGATGTGCGCCACGCGTCCCCGCGTGGTTTTCGCCGACGACCACCGCATGGTCGCGGAAGGCATCACCCGCCTGCTTGATGGGCGCTTCGAACTGGCCGCACTGGCCCAGGATGGCCACGCCCTGCTCGCACTGGTGCGCAGGCACGCGCCGGACCTCGTGCTGTCCGACATCAACATGCCGGGCTGCAATGGCCTGGACGTGTTGAAGATCCTGCGTGCGGAGGGCAACCGCGTACCCTTTGTCTTCCTCACCATGCATGCGGAGCCCGCCCTTGCCGCCACGGCCATGCGCTCCGGCGCCAACGGCTATGTGCTCAAGCTCTCCGCTGGCGAGGAGTTGCTTGTCGCGCTGGAGCATGTGCTGGAGGGAAGGAGCTACGTCACGCCATCGCTGGGCGCGCGGTATCTGCGAGGACATCTCGGCGACCTGCACGAGCTGACGCCGAAGCAGCGCGAAGTGCTGCGCCTGGTCGGAACCGGCTTGCGCTCGAAGCAGATCGCCGCGCAGCTGGGCCTGTCGGTGCGCACCGTCGAAGCGCACAAGTACACGATCATGCAGATCCTCGACGTCCATAGCACGCTCGAGCTCGTCCGCCGGTCGGAGGAACTCGGCCTGTTCTTCTGATGCCGATATGGAAGCGGGAGGCGAACGTAGATATACGCACGCCCCGTCACGTGCCTTTACGCTGTTGCACCACCCGCCCCAGCGCGAGAGTTCCTCCATGGACGCCTCGTTGCCCACCGCACGCCGGCCGTCGCTGGTACTGGCCGAAGACCATCCGCAGATGGCGCGGGAGATCGCGCGCCTGCTCAACGCGGATTTCGACGTCGTGGCGGCGGTCACGGACGGCGAGTCCCTGGTCACCTACGCCGTGCGCCTGCGCCCCGACATCGTGGTCACCGATATCGGCATGCCCGGCATGGACGGCATCGACGCCGCCGAGCGGCTGGCGCGCGCGCTGCCCGGCCTGCCCGTGGTGTTCGTCAGCATCCACGACGATCCGGAGATCATCCGCCGCGCGCTCACCGTAGGTCGCGGCTACGTCGTGAAAACCGCGGCCGGCGACGAACTTGTCGATGCGGTGCACGCCGCGCTCCGCGGCGAAGCGTTCATCTCGCCCCATCCCAGCCGGTAGAACTACGGCCCGCAGGCCAGTAAATGCCCCGAAGCCCCGGCGCGGCCGGCAGGCGACGATGCCCGTGCAGAAGCCCACCCCAACCCCAGCCACTCGGCCCGAGAACCCGCGATGCAACCGGAAGACACGGTGCTGGCATGGATCCGCTACGCCGCCCTCGGCATCGAAGCCCTGGCGACCCTGCTGATCCTCGTCGCGATCATAGGCGCTACCGCCAGGTACCTCATCGGCGTGGCCACGGCCCTGCGTGAGCAACCGGTGCATTACCTGCGCTACAAGCGCAGCCTCGGCCGGGCGCTCCTGCTTTGCCTCGAGATCCTCGTCGCTGCAGACATCGTCCGCACGATCGCGCTCGATACCACGCTGGCCAGCGTCATCGCGCTCGGCCTGCTCGTGGTCATCCGTACGTTCCTGAGCTGGTCGCTCGTCCTTGAAGTCGAGGGCCGCTGGCCCTGGCGCGCGGAACGACCCGCCGACAACGCCGCCCCGCCCCCTGGCTGAGACGCACCCGATGGCCTGCATCGATCCCCCTGTTGCCACGCATTCCGGCATGGTTCGCCTGGCCGGCGGCGTATTCCGCATGGGTTGCGAACACTTCTACCCCGAGGAAAAGCCCGTGCACCGCGTGCGCGTGGACGCCTTCTGGATCGACCGGGCGCCGGTCACGAATGCCGAATTCGCGCGATTCGTCGCGGCGACTGGCCACGTGACAGCCGCCGAGCTCGCCCCGCGCGCAGAGGATTACCCGGGTGCATTGCCCGGGATGCTGCGGCCCGGCTCGCTGGTTTTCATCCAGCCCGATCGGCCCGTACCCATGGAAATCGGCTATTGGTGGAACTTCGTCTTCGGTGCGGACTGGCGCCACCCCACGGGGCCCGGGAGCGATCTCGAAGGCCTCGACCAGCACCCCGTCGTCCACGTGGCGGCCGCGGATGCCGAGGCGTACGCGACGTGGGCCGGCAAGCGCCTGCCGACCGAAGCCGAGTGGGAATACGCCGCGCGCGGCGGCCTGGATGGTGCGGATTACGCGTGGGGCGAATTCCTTGCACCCATGGGACACCATCTCGCGAACTACTGGCAGGGCCGCTTTCCCTACGAGAACACGCTCGAGGACGGCTTCGCGCGGACATCACCCGTGGGGCATTTCGCGGCCAACGGCTATGGCCTCGTCGACATGATCGGCAATACCTGGGAATGGACCTCCGACTGGTACCGCGCGGCACATACCGCCGACGCGGTGAAAACCTGCTGCGTGCCGGGCAACCCGCGCGGCGGCGATCGCGACGCCAGCGCGGACATCCACGACCTGGCCCGCGTGCCTCGCCGCGTGCTCAAGGGCGGCTCGCACCTGTGCGCGCGGAACTACTGCCAGCGCTACCGCCCCGCCGCACGTTATCCCCACCCCGTCGATACCTCGACCAGCCACATCGGCTTCCGCTGCGTGATGTCAGACCCCGCCTGAGCAAGGCTAGACAACGCGCGCCACCCCCGCCTCCTGCAACACCCCCACCATGATCTGCAACGCCAACGCCACCTGCAGTATCCCCAGCACGGCCCCAAGCACCTGCAACGGCAACGGCGTCACCCAGCGCATGATCGCGTGCGCAAACAGCATCGTAAGCAGGTTCAGCACCATCACCAGGATGACCATCGCGAGGATGCCCACCGTCCGCGATCCGTCGGCACTCACCGCCATCAGCGTGATCACGGTGGCCACGCCATAGGGCGTGACCACGACCGGGAAGACCAGGCGCATCAGCGGCGTGGCGGCGACGGGCGCAGGCGACGCCGCCAGCGGCTCGGCGTACTGCGCCAGCACCATCCGCAGCGCCACCAGGAAAAACACGATGGCGCCGGCGAACTCCATTACCCCGGGCGTGATCGCCCAGTTATGCATCAACCGCGCGCCCACGAATCCACCGACAAGGACGGCAAGGGTTGCGATCCCCGCCACCTTCCACGGGATGCCCCTCCGCTCCGCCTCGGGGATGGCATGGGTGATCGCCACGTAGGGGCCGAGCACTTTCAAGGGCCCAAGCATGATGAAGAAGAACAGGAAGACCTTCGCCAGGCCGAGCGTGTAGGTGTGTTCGACAGGCATGGCAGGCTCCGCTTCGGCTGCATACACCGGGAGCATGGCCGGCCGACAGGAGCGGGACCACCGAAGGAAGGAGCAGGAGCGGGGCAGTACTTATGCTTAGACGGCTGGCATGGCCTCACTGGCTTCCGGGTACGGGCACCTGACAGAATTGGGTATCCAAGGTACCGTACCAGCCAGGTCAGAAACGAGCGCTCGACTATGCCGGATCGGGTGCACTGGACATCGTCACGCTGAAAGGGATTTGAAGAACGCTATGGCGATTGAAATACCGAGCGTCATTGCGGAGTGCGACGAGTACCAGTCGCTTGACGCCGAGGAACGGGGAGCACTTCTTCAACGAATGAGGGACGCCGCGCAATTGGGTGAATCTCTCTTCGAGGGAAGCAGAAGCGGCGGATACCCTGATTTCTTCCAGTTTGTGGAAGACCTCGAACTCGACGTCAGCCACATGCAGGAATATGGTTCCCGCCCCGGTAGCGCGCTAACCCGGTGGCAGGTTCATTATTCGTGGACTTTCTATGCATCTCCGCAGCAGATGCGAAGCACCCTTCCTTCGCTCGTCCTTGATCTCATCGATGCAAACGAGCCGCCGAGCTCCGCTCCATTTCCCGCTACAGAACAGTGGTTGAAGGATCTGGGACGGGGATTGACGCTCTCAGTAAGCGGAATTGCGAACGCTCAGGAATACCCGTCCGCTGTCGCAAACATGATCGCGGTCGACATCCTGCTAGGCCGCGTCCTTTCCGCGTGCTACAGGCTTCGATTAAACCCACTCGTTCCCCGATGAAAAGCGCAGTGGGCGCCTCCGCGGATGTACGGCTCCGGATCACGAGCTGTGGGAGCGCGCTTGCGCGCGATGGGGTCTGCGACTAGCACCCATCGCGTGCAAGCACGCTCCCACATGTCAGGATAGCGGCGGGAAGGCGGTGATACGCAGCTTGGCGCCGGCGTACGGGACGAGCTTCAAGGTCGTTTCGGACTCGTTGGTTGCTGCGACCTTTTCCGGCACGGGGTCGGCTGCGCCCTCTTCCGCTTTCCATGCGACCGGCCGGCCACGAACGGTCAGCGTCACCGCGGGCGATGCGCCGGCGAACGGGCGCGCACCGATCGGATGTTCTTCCGCTTTCGCCTCCAGCCCCACGCCGTAGTTCCACGGCGTGGTCGGATACACCTGCCAGTCGTTGGTGAGGCCACGCGGGCGCCACTTCACCCACGCCTCGCCGATGGGCAGCGAGAACACGAGCGGACCTCGCAGGAAGGTCACGGCGTTGTTGTAGCCACGTTCGGTGACGACTTCGGCGGGGAATGACAATGCGATGCGATCGCCGGGGTTCCAGGTGCGTTCGATCGTGTGGAAGCCGGCTTCGGCTTTCACGGCGACCGCCGCGCCATTCACCGTCAGCACCGGCTTCCTGCACCAGGCCGGGATACGCACGCGCAACGGGAAGGCCACCGCGTGCGCGGGCTTAACCGTGATGGCGATATCGCCGCGGAACGGGTAGTCGGTGACCTGCTCGATCGCGACCGGCACGTCGCGCACCACGGTCGAGACGTTGCACGGCGCGTACACCGTGGCGGCCAGGCCGCGATCGCTCGTCGCCATCCACAGCGAAGCGGTGAGCTTGGGCCAGCCCTGGTGGAAGTTGGCCGTGCAGCAGCCGAAGTGCGGATCGAGGCCAAAGATGTTGGCTTCCGGCCCGTTCGTGGTCCACGGCCGGCGGTGCAGGCTCACCTCTACCTGGTTCGGCTGCTGGTCGTACTGGTGCGCCCACATGTCGTCGGTGAACGTGCCTGGCAATGCGTTGTAAGCGATACGTTCGATGCGATCGCCGAGCGCCGCATCGCCCGTGATGGCGAGCGACATTTCCAGCGAGTACATCGCCTCGACCACCGTGCAGAGTTCGACGCCCTGCGACGGGCTGCGCCCGGCCAGGTGCTCGTCGCAGGAGAACATGCCGTTTGGCAGGCCGTGGTACGTATCGAGCATGTCGAGCTGGTGATGGATCGCCGCGCGATCATCGGCGTTGCGCGATACCAGCGACCACACGGGCGACGCCTTGAGTGCCTGGCCGTTGTTCACGCCGTGCACCTGCAGGCCGTCGTCGACCATGAACACGTCGCCGCCGTTGCGCATCTTCGCTTCCAGCGCTTTGACGTCCACCTTCTCCTTGAACGAGAAGTTGGCGAACATGCCCTGCCAGTCGTAACCCTGCTTCTTCAACAGGTGCGCCAGCTCGATCAGCTTCGGATCCTGGGTGCGCGTATACAGCCACAGCACCACCGCCACCTCGTCCTGCCAGCGCATGCGGCCCCAGTCGCGCAGCGGGCGCTCGGGCATGGCCTGGAGCTGGTAATGGAAATAGTTGGTCATGAACGGGACGACCCGCGCATCGCCGGTGAGCTCCTGGTACTGCGCGAGCACCTTCAGCATCACCATGCGCGGCCACCAGTCGTCGTTGCTGCGCGGCCCGAACATACCGTCGGGCTGCGCGCTGCCGAGTGTCCAGTCGATGAAACGCTGCGCCTTGGCTTTCAGCGGCGCCGAATCCAGCTGCCATGCAAGCGGAAGCAGGCCGTCGAGGAAATACGGGCCACGCTCCCACGATTCACCCTTGCCACCGAGCCAGCCGCTCTCGGGGCCGAGGTCGGGCCAGGTCTCGTCGACATGGCCACCGAGGCCATCGGCCTGGATCTGCAGCTGGCGAAGGAGCCAGCCGGAAGGGGTGATGGAGCCCGCGGGCAAGAGCTGCAATGGCTGGGGTGCCAGCGGCGCGGGCGGGAACAGGGGTGCGGCGGGGGCCGCCTTGCCTGCGCCCGAGGCGGCTGACCCGGCGGCGGCGCCAGTAGCGGCAGCGGCACCAGCGGCCGCCAGCGGCACGAAGCCCGCGAGCGTGCCCATGGCGGAAGCGCGCAGGAATGCGCGGCGGCTCGTAACGGTGTCACCCATCGATCGACGTCCCCGTGGTGGTCCGGTCATCGATACTGGCAGGCTACGCGGCCTGCGTCACCCCTTGGGCTTCTTCTTCCTCACATACAGCTGCTTGCGTACGGTGGCGATGAGCTCGCCGGAGGCCGTGCGGATATCGGTATCGAACCAGCGCAGGTGCTTCTGGCCATCCGCGCATTCCGCGCGGATCTCGTCGAGCATGGCCTCCTCCACGCGGAATTCCGCATAGACGTCTTCACGGCCAGGCGCGACGAAGCGGATCTCTCCGGCCTGGTCCCATACGATGTAGTCGTTGCCGAGGCTCTTCAGCACCATGATCATCCAGAACGGATCGGTCATGGAAAACAGGTTGCCGCCGAACTGGGTGCGCACGTAATTGCGGTTGTACCAGGCGAGGTTGAGCTTCACCTTCGCATAGCGGTAATCGTCGAACCGCACGACGCGGATGCCGGCGAACAGGAAGGGCGGCCAGGCGTTGAGGATGCGCCGGAGGGTGGGTGCTTTCATGCCGCCATCGTAACGGTGGGCCGCAAGGTGACCTAGACCCCCGTTTCAAACACCCGTGACCTCTGGCCTATACGAGACCGGGCCGCGAGGTTCCACCATCGGGCCTTCATCCGCCGCCTGGAACCGTCCCATGCGCCACACCCTCCGCCGTGCCTCGCTTGCCACCGCCATCGCGCTGGCCACCACCGCTCCCGCCGCCTTCGCACAGGACCTCCCCGCCCCCGTCGACCAGCCCTACAAGGGCAACCTCGCGGTCACGGTGGACCTGACCGACCAGGCCCGGCACCTGCTGCACGTGCGCGAGAGCATCCCGGTCTCGCCGGGGCACACGATCCTCTACTACCCGAAGTGGATCCCGGGCGAGCACAGCCCTAGCGGCCCGCTTTCGAATGTCGCCGGCCTGATCATTACCGCGAACGGCAAGAAGATCCCGTGGCGTCGCGACCTGAAGGAGATGTTCGCGTTCCACGTGGATGTTCCGGAGGGCGTGGACAAGCTCGACCTGAGCTTCGATTACCTCGATTCGGCGACGCCGCACTACATCCCGCTCGAGTTCAACGAAGTGTCGTTCTACCCGGCGGGCTACTACACCAGCCGCATCATGATCGAACCGACGGTGAAGCTGCCGGCGGGCTGGAAGTTCGCCACCGCGCTGGAGACGGCATCGCAAGCCGGCGATACGGTGACCTTCAAGCCGGTGAGCTACGAGAACTTCGTGGATTCACCGCTGATCGCCGGCCAGTACTTCACCCGCGTCGATCTTGCCCCGAACCAGTCGGTGCCGGTGCACCTCGATATCGTCGGCGAGACGGCCGAGAGCGTGAAGATCAGCGACAAGCAGATCGCCCCGCAGCGCAACCTCGTGGTCCAGGCCAACAAGCTGTTCGGTGCGCACCATTACAGCCATTACGACTTCCTGCTGGTGGTCTCCGACCACACCGGCCACTTCGGCCTTGAGCACCACCAGTCGAGCGACGATCGCCTGTTCGCCAACTTCCTCACGGACCCGAAGGTGCACGCCGCCGCCGGCACGTTGCTGCCGCACGAATACATCCACTCGTGGAACGGCAAGTTCCGCCGCCCCGCCGACCTGTGGACGCCGACGTTCACCGAGCCGATGCAGGATGACCTGCTCTGGGTCTATGAAGGCCTGACCGACTACTTCGCGGGCGTGCTCACCGCGCGCTCGGGCATCTGGACCACCGACCAGTGGCGCGACAACCTGGCCTCGATCGCCGCCGACATGGGCGCGCGCACGGGCCGCCAGTGGCGCTCCCTGCAGGACACGGCCGATGGCATCCCGCTTTCCTCGCGTGGTTCCAGTGGCTGGGTGAACCTGCGCCGCAGCTCGGATTACTACCCGGAAGGCCAGATGCTCTGGCTCGATGTGGACACGAAGATCCGCGACCTCTCCGGCGGCAAGCACACGCTGGATGAGTTCGCGAAGGCGTTCTACGGCATGGATAGCGGCAGCTATGTGCCGAAGACCTATACGTTCGAGGACGTGGTGAAGACGCTGAACGACGTGCAGCCGTACGACTGGGCGAAGTTCCTGCGCGAACGCCTGGACTACACCGGCGACACCATGCCCGAGAAGGGTATCGAGGGTGGCGGCTGGAAGCTCGCGTTCGACGACAAGCCGACCGATTTCCAGAAGACCGGGGAAACGCTGCGGAAGACCATCAACCTGGCGTATTCGCTGGGCGTGACGGTATCCGACAAGGGCGAGATCCGCGACTCGCAGTGGGAAGGCGCCGCGGCGAAGGCCGGGCTCATCCCGGGCGTGACGATCGTCGCCGTGAACGGCAAGGACTTCTCGGCGCAGGTGCTGAAGGATGCGGTGGCCGATGCGAAGAACACCACGACGCCGATCGAGTTCCTGGTGAAGAACGTCGACGACTACCAGACGGTGAAGGTCGACTACCACGGCGGCCTGAAGTACCCGCACCTGGTGCGTGGCGAGGGCAAGGACCTGATCGGGGCGATTGCTACGCCGAAGAAATAAGAACATCGCGCGCAAGCACGCTCCCACAAAGGCATCGCAACCTTGTGGGAGCGCGCTCGCAAGGGCATTGCAACCTTGTGGGAGCGCGCTTGCGCGCGATAGCTCTTAGTGCTCCCGCGCAGTCTCGAACAGGAACCACGCGCGGCGCTCGGCCTGGTCGATCCAGTTCTCGATCAGGCTGGCCGTGGCGACATCGCCGTATTCATCGCACACGCCATGCGTTTCGCGGAGAAACGCGATGTAGCGCATGTTGTCTTCGCGCAGTTCCGCCAGCATGTCCTGCGGGGTCACGAAATCCGCATCGTTGTCGGCGAGGCGCTGCAGGCGGCTGATATGGCCGATGGAATGCAGCGTGGTGCCGCCGATCTTGCGGACGCGCTCGGCGATGTCGTCGGTGATCGCGAAAACCTCGCTGGCCTGCTCATCGAGCAACAGGTGCAGGTCGCGGAAGCGCGGGCCGGACATGTGCCAGTGGAAGTTCTTGGTCTTCAGGTACAGCGCGAAGGTGTCCGCCAGCAACGCGTTGAGCTCGGCCGAGATGTCGCGGGTCGCATCGGCACCGAGACCGGTGGGGGTATTCAGGTCGGCCTTGCGGCGGGTCTTGGCGGCTTCGGTGTTTTTCATCACAAGCGCTCCTCGGGATAGGCTCCCGAGGATGCGCCAGCGCGCATGACAAAAGCTTGCATGTTCGCGCCGATGGCCGTGCGCTAGAGCGGCAGGGTCACCACGACACGGAGGCCATGGCCGCCAGCGCGATCCAGCAGCTCCACGGAGGCACCGTGGAGTTCCGCGGCGCGTTGCACGATGGAAAGGCCGAGGCCGTAGCCATCGCCGTGGGAATCGACCCCACGCTGGAATCGCCCGAACATGCCGGCGCGGCGCTCGGCCGGAATGCCCGGGCCGTCATCCACCACTTCGAGCACCGCATGGGCATCGCGCCGCTCGATGGATAGCGCGACGTGGCCACCCGAGGGGACGTGGCGGAACGCGTTATCCAGCAGGTTGCGCAGCAACACGCCCAGCGCAACCGGATAGCCCTCGATGATCACATCCCCATCGGGACGGTCGATCTCGAGCTCCACGTTGCCACGGGCGATGACCGGCGCCAGTTCCTCCACGACATCGAGCGCCAGCGACGCCAGGTCTACCCGGGCGCGCGGCCCGGAAGCCGCACCGGCCTCCAGCCGCGCCAGCGCCAGCAACTGCTCGGTGCGCCGGGCGAGTGAGACCAGGCAGTCACGCGCCGCGTTGAGGGCAGCCTGCGCCTCATCGGGCCGCGCCGAAGCGAGGGCGTTCTCCAGGTTGATCATGGTCGAGGCCAGCGGCGTACGCAGCTCGTGGGCCACGTCGGCACTGAAGCGGCGCTCGCGTTCCAGTGCGCTCTCGAGGCGGAGGATCTGGTCGTTCAGCGCCGCCATCACCGGCTTCAGTTCTTCCGGCGCATCGCCGCTCAGGTGCACCGGCGCCCGGCTACCGGGCTCGCGATGCGCAAGGGCGCCTGCCAGATCCTCGAGGGGACCGAGGCCACGCCGGACCGCCCACCCCACCAGCACGGCCAGCAGCGGCAGGCCGAGCAGCGTGGGCAGGCCGTGCTCGATCCAGAGCGCATGGGTGATCTCGTGCCGGCTGTCATAGCGCTCACCCGCGCGGATGGTGATGCCCTGCTCTTCCATGATCAGCGTGAACACGCGCCACGTATAACGGCCCTGGGTCACGTCTTCGTAGCGGCCATCCGGCACGTGCAGGCGCGGTACCGAGGCCAGGTTCTCCGTGGCCATGAGCAGGGTTCCGTCGCGGTCGAACACCTGGAAGCCCACCTCGGATTCATAGGTGCGCCCCTGCACGGTGAGTTCGGCCGGGTGGTTCGTGGAGCTCGGCACGAGCAGGCGCGCCGTGCGTTGCTCGCGCAGCTGTTCCACGCCGATGCGGTTTACCAGCACTTCCAGCGTGCGCGCGGCCTGGGCGAGACGGCCGTCGGAAAGCTCGTCCACCTCTTCCAGCGTGCGTTGTGCGCTCAGGATGCCGAGCGGCAGCAGCACCGCGGCCAGCACGCCGATGATGAGGAGCAACAGGCGCGAGCGGAGGCTGAGTGGCCTCACACCGGCTCCCGCGGCACCATGTAACCGAACCCGCGCACCGTCTGGATGGCTTCAGGGCTGAGCTTGCGACGAAGGCCGTGCACGAGCACCTCAAGCGCGCTGGTGCTCACTGCGTTCTCCGGGCCGTACAGCGTGCTCTCCAGCGTTTCGCGGCGGACGATGCGGCCGGCACGCTCCATCAGGGTCTGCAGCAGCGCGAATTCACGGCGGGTGAGGTCCACCTTGTTCCCACGCCACGCCACGTCGAAGGTGCCCAGGTCCATGCTGAGCGCCCCTGCCTCCAGGCGGTTGACCGCTTCGCCCCGCGCGCGGCGCGAGAGCGAACGGATGCGCGCCGCCAGTTCATCCAGGTGGAAGGGCTTGACCAGGTAATCGTCCGCGCCGGCGTCCAGCACCTGGATGCGGCCATCGAGCTGGTCACGGGCCGACATCACGATGACCGGCGTGGTGACGCGCTGGCGGCGGGCTTCCTGCAACACCTCAAGACCATCCCGCCCCGGCAGGCCGAGGTCGAGCAGCACCAGGTCAGCCTCGTGCTCACGCAGCGCCACCAGCGCCTCGTCCCCATCGCGCAGCCACGTGATGGTATGGGCGAGCCGCTCCAGTGCCCTGCGGATGGCATCGCCGAGCTGGGCGTCGTCTTCGATAAGGAGGATGTGCAAGCGAGCCGGGCCGATGGAGAGTCAGGGTGGATTATCGGGAGGCCCAGCTTAGCCCGTCCTTACGCCGGGCCGCTCCCTGTGAACCGCGCGATCTCGTCCAGCCGTGCCTGGGCCAGGTGCACGGTGCGGCCTTCGGGCCGCTCCACGAGCCGCGAGACGGCCACGTACGCGCCGAGGCAGACGCAGGCGACCAGCAGGTTCAGGGCTACGAACCAGGGGCGGGCCGTCACGAGATCGACGCCCAGCAGCCCGAATGCCCAGACGATCATGGGCACCCACATGAAACAGCCCACTACGCCGAACCAGCGGCCCTCGCGAATCCGCCAGGCGCGCAGGGCTGCCACGCGCTGCTGTAGCGCCAGCACCGGCTGCGCCGCGGAGGCCCGGGCCACGAGCACGAGATTGCGTGCGGCGGCAAGGATCATGGCGATGCCGTAACCGTGCAGTAGCAGGCCGGCCGCGAGCAGTCCCGGCGCGTCGCGGTGATCGACCCAGAACGAACCCGCTCCCCACGCGACCAAGGCGCCGAACACGATCTGGATGGCCTGCCCCCAGGCCAGCGGCCGCAGCTCGGCGCGCACGCCTGCCGCCGCGCTGCGCGAGGTGACGGCCACCTCAAGCGCCGCCACGCGACGATCCAGTTCCGCCCAGCCAGCCTTCAGCTCATCGAGTTCCATGCCTTGCCTCCTCGTCAGGTGCCGCGGCGGTCATCTGCCGGCGCAGGCGTTGCTTCAGGCGCGCGATGCGCGTGCCCACATTGGTTTCGGAGAGCCCAAGCACGCCGGCGATCTCCGCGTAAGGCAGCTCCTCCAGGTACAGCAGCGCCAGTGCCCGCTCCAGCGGTTCCAGCGCCTCGATCGCGCGGGTGAGCTGGGCCAGCCGCTCGTCCGGCTCGGCGATCGGCGTGCCACCGGCCAGCCCGTCGAGTGCCTCGGGCCCCACCATCGCGGGCTTTTCGCGCTCGCGCCGGGCATGTGACAGCCCGACATTCAGCGCCACCCGGTACAGCCAGGTGGGGAACGGCCGCGCCTCGTCGTAACTGCCGAACGATCGCCACACCTGCAGCGCGATGTCCTGCGCCAGATCGCTGCGATCCTCGGCGTGACGCGCGTAGACGGCCGCCACCTTGAACACGATGCGGCGGTGTTCGTGCAGCAGCGCGTCACAACGACGCCGGCGTTCCTCGTGGGCCATGCTCCCTCCTCTTTCCCCCATGATTCGCCGCGCGCGAAAAAAAATCACACAATGGCCGGATTCGCCACACCGGAAGTCCCCATGCGCGCCACCCGTCCGTCTGTCGCCCTGCTCGCCGTTGCCCTGCTCGCCGCCGCCCCGTTCGCTGCCCAGGCGAACGATGCCTGGACCACCCCGGCCGAGGCGGCCGGCTTCCGCACCACGCCTTCCTACGCGGACACGCTGGCCTACCTCAACAAGGTGGCGGCTGCCTCGCACGGCCAGGTCAGCGTGCAGACGTTCGGCACCACGCCGGAAGGCCGGCCCATGACGGTGGTGGTCGCGGCTAAGGATGGCGACATGACGCCAGAGAAGGCCCGGGCCGCCGGCAAGCCGGTCGTGTTGCTCCAGGCGGGCATCCACCCAGGCGAGATCGAGGGCAAGGACGCCGGCCTGATGCTGCTGCGGGATTTTGCCGTCACCGGCAAGCTGGCCCACCTGCTCGACCATGCCGTGCTCGTCTTCATCCCGGTGTACAGCGTGGATGGCCACGAGAACTCCGGCCCGTACTTCCGCATCAACCAGAACGGCCCGGAAAAGATGGGTTTCCGCGGGCAGTCGCAGTACCTCAACCTCAACCGCGACTACGTGAAGGCCGATGCGCCGGAAACGCGCGCGTGGCTGGGCCTGTGGAACCAGTGGTCGCCCGACCTGCTGATCGATATCCACACCACCGACGGCGCGGACTACCAGTACGACCTGACGTACTACACCGAAGACGCGCACAAGCTACCACCTTCGATTGCCGCCTGGCAGAAGACGACGATCGAAGGCGAATCCATCCCCGCCTACGAAAAGATGGGCCACCTCGCTTCGCCCTACCTTGAGTTCAAGGATGGCCGCGATCCGACGAAGGGCATTGAGAATTTCGGTTCGGGTCCGCGTTTCTCCACGGGTTACGCGGCGATCCGCAACCGCGCCGGCCTGTTGATCGAGACGCACATGCTGAAGCCGTACAAGGTGCGCGTGCAGGGCACCTATGACGTGGTGCGCGCGGTGCTGGGCGATATCAACAAAAATCCTTCCGCATTGCTGAAGGCGTCGAAGGATGCCGACACCTGGGCCGCCGCCCTGTCAGCTTCGTCGAACGCTGCGGTGGCCATCACCTTCAAGGCCGATCCCACGCCAAAGCCCTTCACGCTGAAGGGCTATGCGTTCACCCAGACGAAGAGCGACATCTCCGGCGATACCTGGATCCAGTACGACCCGACGAAGAAGAAGACCTACGCAATCCAGAGCTGGCTCGACCTGCAGCCCGATGCGAGCGCCCCGCTGCCTGCCGCCTGGGCGATCCCGCCGCAGTGGACCGTGGTGATCGACCGGCTGAAGGCACACCACATCCCGTATACGACGCTCACGCAGGCGGCGACGGTGCAGGCAACGCGGGACATGTTGACCGAACCGAAGTGGGCCGAAAAACCGTTCGAAGGCCACCACCTCCTGCGCAGCGTGATCATCACGCCCACGACCGTGACCGCGTCCTTGCCTGCCGGCACCGTCATCGTCCGCGGCGACGACGCCGACGCCGTGCTCGCGGCGAACCTGCTGGACGCGCACGCACCCGATGCGCTGCTGACCTGGGGTTACCTCGATGCGATCTTCGAGCCGAAGGAATACGGCGAACCGCGGGTCATGGAGGCGCTGGCCCGGAAGATGATCGCGGAGAATCCGGCGCTCAAGGCCGAGTTCGACGCGAAGGTGGCGGCGGACAAGGCCTTTGCCGATAGCCCGCGCGCCCGCCTGTCGTTCTTCTTCGAGAAGAGCCCGTGGTACACGGCGCAGAAGGTGGGTGCGTACCCGGTGGTTCGACTGGACAACGCCGCGCTCCAGCAACTGCACTAACCACCGATCCGTGGGAGCGCGCTTGCGCGCGATGGATGCTCGCGGCACGGCCCATCGCGCGCAAGCGCGCTCCCACAACGGCCGGTTTGCTCAGGCCACCACTTCGAACGGCCGCATCATTTCATTGGCCTCGTGCTCGGCGAGGTGGCAGTGCCATGCATAGCGGCCTTCGAAGCCGTCGAACGTGGCCACGATGCGCGTGACCATGCCCGGGTACACCTGCACCACGTCCTTCCAGCCCTGTTCGTGCGCCGGCGGTTTTTGCGCGGGGCCGACGTAGCGGATGGTTTTCTTTTCGAGGTACTCGTCGACGTCGTATGGGCGGCGGTCGAGGATCTGGAAGCGCACCAGGTGCAGGTGGATCGGGTGGGTATCCTCGGTGAGGTTCACCAGGTTCCACATCTCGGTACTGCCGAGCTTCACCGTCTCGGTCACCGGCTCGTGCCAGCGCTTGCCATTGAGCAGCATGAGCATCGGCGTGGCGACGCAGTCGCTGTACTCGTCCATCGTCATGTCGCGCGTCTTCGAGGCGCTCGTCTCCGTGAAACGGGTGATCTCACGCAACGCATCGGGCACGCGGCTGTCGTCCTTCGCTTCGCCCTGGCCCACGGCGAAGCGCATCAGCGGCACGGCATCGTTCATCAGGTCGGCGGTGCCCCCGCGCAGCGATGCGAAGTCCACGACGATATCGGCGCGTTCGCCCGGGGCAAGGAAGATCGCCTTCATCGTCGCCGGTGCGGCGAGCAGGCCCTGGTCGGAGCCGATGACCTGGAACGGCCGGCCATCCTTGAAACGCAGGTGGTAGAAGCGGCCGTTCGCGGCGTTCAGCACGCGCAGGCGGTAGCGCCGCGCCTGCACGTCGGCACGCGGCAGGATGGCGCCGTTCACCAGCGTCAGGTTGCCGAACACTTCAGGCACCCATGGCGCTTTCGCGTCGCCGGAATCGGGGTAGTAAAGGCGCCCGTCCTCGCGCAGCCAGCGATCGGCGATGACCAGCGGCAGTTCGAACTCGCCCGACGGCAGCCCGAGCGAGAGCTCATGCTCGTCGCGCAGCAGGTACAGGCCCATGAGCCCGGCGTACATGTTCAACCGGTTAATGCCCATGGCATGGTCGTGGTACCACAGCGTGGCCGCGTCCTGCACGTTCGGGTAATGGTGGCGGCGCGACTTGCCCGGGACGTACCAGTCCTCCGGGTAGCCATCGTCCTTGCGCGGCACCTTGGCACCGTGGAGGTGCGTGATGGCGCGCACGATGGGCTTGTCTTCTTCGGCGCCGCAGATGTTGTGGTCCACGGGCAGGAAATGCTTCGTCGGCAGCCCGTTCGCCCAGGTGATATCGATCGCCTGGCCCGTGCGCGCCTCGATGGTCGGCCCCGGGTAGCTGCCGTTGTACGTCCACAGTTCGGTGGGCGGCAGGTCGCGGTGTAGCTTGTGGCTGCTGGCGGCCATGCGCACGGTCACCGGCTTGCCCGGCTCGGGGCGAAGCACCGGCGGGATCGGTAGCGCATCGACGAACGGCGTGAGCTTGTTCGGATCGACGAGGCCCGGCATGCGGGTGGTGTCGCCCATGGCATGCATGCAGAGGTTGTTGCCGACCTGCCCGGCGGGGGCGGCCTGCATGTGCTTCATGTCATGCGCGAAAAGCCGCGACGGGATCCATCCCGCCGCGGCCATGCAACCCACCGTCTTCAGGAAACGACGGCGATCACCCATGCGGATTACCGAACGGCCAGTGCGGCGCGTTCTTCGGCTGTCCGGTGTTCTCGTCCAGGATGAGCTGGCGATCGAACAGGCGCGGGAAGAAGAAATCGAACATGGAGTCGATGCGGCCGGCCGTCGCGTCGGTGGAACCGCCGCCGATGCGCTTGCCTTCGAGCCAGTTGTCTTCGATGAAGCGGGTGATCGAACTCTGGTCGGTCACGCCGTGGTCCACGAAGTTATCGCGTGCCCAGGGCGAAACGACGAGCAGCGGCAGGCGCGGGCCAAAGCCGCAGCGGCCCATCGCCGGCGTCTTGCCGTCGATACCCGGAAGCACGGTGCGGCCCTTGCACGTACCGTCACCGTCAAGCGCGTCGGTGGTACCGGTCGAGGCATGCACGTGCGGCGGATCCTGGTGGTCGTACCAGCCGTCGGAGTCGTCGTACGCTATGACCACCGCGATGTCGTTCCACTCGCCGCTCTGCTGCAGCGCGTTGATCACCTTCACGACGAAGGCCTGCTCGTCGATCGGATCGGAGTAGCCCGCGTGGCCATCCTGGTAGGACGAGGCCTTCAGGAAGCTCACCGCCGGCAGGTTGCCCGCATCCAGCGCATCGTAGAAATCCTCGATGTCGTACTGGTGGTTGGCCTGGTCGGTCTTGCCGATCATGCCCACCGAGGTCGGGCGCGCATGCGTCGGGTTGGCCGTGCTCGGGTAGTACTGGAACGGCTCGTGGTGCGGGCTGTAATCGTTGGAGGTGGCGTTGGTCACCTTCGACAGCGTGCGGCGCGCGCAGCCGGTGCTGCCATCCGGGTTGGTGCGGCTCACGTCAAAGCCACCCTGGAACCAGCCCCAGGTCACGTTGCGGTCGTTCAGCAGGTCGCCGATGTTCTTGCCACCCATCGTCACCTGGTTCGCCGTCGGCGAAGCGCACACGTCGCCGATCGGGTCCGGGTCACCGATCATCGTAAGGCCGCCGTGGCCGTCATCGGTTTCGGCGCCCGTGCCGTTCAGCGTATCGATCACGCCGGCGGTCTGGCCCGAGATGAGGTTGATGGCGCCCGGCGTCGAGGGGCCGAACACCGTGCCGTAGCTGTTGTCGCTCATCGCGAAATGCTGGGCATAGTTCCAGAAGGCCGTGACGGTGTTGCCGTCGTAGTAGCCCATGACCTGGCCCTGGCCCTCTTCCTGCGCATCACCGCCCGGCAAGGCTTCGCCATGGCCGGTGTACTTCGGGAACAGATCCATCTTGCCGCCGTGGAAGGCGCGCTGCTCGGACGTGTAGCCGTGGTCCTGGTCGGCCGTGGCCGCCTGGGCGCGGGTGAGGCGGAACGGGTTGATCGCCGCGTCGCCGTTATCGGCGTTCTTCGCGTTCGGGTTTTTGGTGAGCAGGCGGCGGTCGTAGCCGTTCACGTTCGGCGTGAACGGGCGTGCATAGAACGACGGCTCGCCGCGGTCGTTGGCTGCGACCGGGTAGGTGCCGAAGTAGTGATCGAAGGAGACGTTCTCCTGGAAGATCACCACGACGTGCTTGATGGGGGTGGCAGTGCGGGGGCCGTTGCCGTGCCCGCCGTGGCCCCAGCCGAAGCCGAGGGCACTGGTGGCCGTTTCCGCCGGGGCGGTCTGCTGGGCAACCACCAGGGTCGCGGCCGAAAGGGAAAGCACGCAGGCGATGCCCGCGGCCAGGATCTTGCGCATGACAGATGCTCCTCGGTGGTGGCTATGGCTGCGCCGGGTGCTGTGGGCCGCATCCCCTGTCATGCGGTAACGAGGAGCGTAGGAACCTGTTGTGACACCGAAGGGACAAACGGCGCAGGAAATTGCGAAATTTCGTAGATCGTGCAGTGCATCACGACCCGCCCCAAACCATGACTTCCGTCACGGTCCCCCCTGAGCGGGGCCCGCAGCGGCTATCCTCGGGCGGGGGCGGCGCCGGGGAGTGCCGACTTGATGACCATTCCACAGAGGGATATCCATGACCAAGCAGTATCTGAAGCCGCTCGCACTGGCATTGAGCGTTGCGCTCGTCGGCACCGCGTGCAGCAAGCACGAGGACGCAGCCGCACCGGCCGCCAACTCGCCTGCCCCTGCCAGCACCGCGCCGGCCGCGGCCGCCGCCCCCGCGAAGCCCAGCTTCGACGTGGCTGAGCTCGATTCCGGCATCAACGCCTGCGACGACTTCAACGGCTTCGTCAACAGCAAGTGGGTCGCCGCGAACCCGATTCCCGACGACCGCACCCGTTGGGGCGCCTTCGACCAGCTGGCTGAGAACAGCCTCAACACCCAGCACGACATCGTCGATGCCGCCGACAAGGGCGCCGATAATGCCAAGGCGGGCTCGATCGAGCAGAAGATCGGCCTGATCTACCGCTCGGGCATGAACGAAGACGCGATCGAGAAGGCCGGCATCGACCCGCTCAAGCCGGAACTGGCGAAGATCGATGCGCTGAAAACCCCGCAGGACATCGCCGACTTCCTCGACACCAGCTTCAACGACGGCAACGGCTACGTGTTCGGCTTCGGCTCGGGCGCGGATTTCCAAAACGCCAAGGTCCAGATCGGCTACGCGCAGCAGGATGGCCTGGGCCTACCGACCAAGGATTACTACACCGATCCGAAGCAGGCCGATAACCGCAAGGCCTACGTCGACTACATCACCAAGACCCTGACCCTCGCGGGCGTGCCGGAAGGCGACGCGAAGACCCAGGCCGACGACATCATGAAGTTCGAAACCCAGCTGGCCGCGGCCTCGCTGGCGCCGGTCGAACTGCGCGCGCCGGAAAACCAGTACCACTTCGTCTCGGTGAAGGAAGCGGACAAGATCACCCCGCACTTCAACTGGGAGAAGTTCTTCGCCGCCCAGGGCGTGACGATCGACAAGGGCTTCTCGCTCTCGCAGCCCAAGTTCTTCGCACAGTTCGACAAGATGCTGGCCAGCACCCCGGTCACCACGTGGCAGGCCTACCTGCGCTTCCACGCGATCGACAGCGCCTCGCCGTACCTGTCGAAGAATTTCCAGGACAACAAGTTCGACTTCTACGGCAAGACCCTCGCCGGCCAGCCGCAGCAGAAGCCGCGCTGGAAGCGCGTGCTCGGCACGGTGAACTCGTCGATGGGCGAAGCCCTGGGCCAGCTGTACGTCGCCAAGGTGTTCAAGCCGGAAGCGAAGCAGCGCGCCAACGAGCTGGTCGACAACGTGCGCAACGCCCTCAAGGCGCGTATCGAGAAGCTCGACTGGATGAGCGATGCGACCAAGGAAAAGGCGATCGCCAAGTGGAACACCTTCCTGCCGAAGATCGGTTACCCGGACAAGTGGCGTGACTGGTCGGGCCTGGACGTCTCGGGCACCAACTACTTCGGCAATGTCGAAGCCGCCAGCAAGTTCAACTACCACTACGACATCGCGAAGATCGGCAAGCCGACCGACCGCCTCGACTGGGGCATGACCCCGCAGACGGTGAACGCGTACTACAACCCGACGGACAACACGATCAACTTCCCGGCCGCGATCCTGCAGCCGCCGTTCTTCGATGCCAACGGTGACGACGCGATCAACTACGGCGGTATCGGCGCGGTGATCGGCCACGAAGCCAGCCATGGCTTCGATGACGAAGGCAGCCAGTTCGACGGCGACGGCAACAACAAGAACTGGTGGTCGAAGGAAGACCGCACCAAGTTCGACGAGCGCACCGGCAAGCTGGTGGCGCAGTTCGACGAGTACGCGCCGATCAAGGCGGAGCCGGACCTGCACGTCAACGGCAAGCTGACCCTGGGCGAGAACATCGCCGACCTGGGTGGCCTGAACGTGGCGTACGACGCCCTGCAGGAAGCGCTGAAGAAGAACCCGAAGGAAGCCGGCGAGAAGATCGACGGTTACACCCAGGACCAGCGCTTCTTCCTGAACTGGGCGCGCGTGTGGCGTGGCAGCGTCCGCGACAAGCAGGCGAAGCTGTACCTCAACGTCGACCCGCACGCTCCGGCATCGCTGCGCGCCATCGGCGCTCCGTCGAACATGGAGTCGTTCGCCACGGCGTTCCAGTGCAAGCCGGGCGCGAAGATGATCCGCGAAGGCGACAAGCAGGTGAAGATCTGGTAACTCGCGTTACCTGATCATTCCTGTGACGAAAGGCGCCGCACGATTGTGCGGCGCTTTTTTTATGCCTCGACTGCCGCTCGCCTGTAGGGTTTTTCCGTAGTCGCTGCCAGACCATCCCTACACGGGATGACGGCATTCGCTGCTCGGCGTGTACGTCGCAGAGCCGATAACCTGACTTCGTCGGCGCTCATCCACGCCGGCATTTCCCACCAACGAAAGGAGTCGTGCCATGGGTTCTTATATGTGCTACTGCCACCACCTGCCGGAAGACGAAACCCTCGAGGGTCTCGACGCATCCACTACCGTGCAGCTCAGCAACGTCGAACTCGCCGAGCTCGACGACGAGTGACCCCCGACGGGGCCCCACGGGGGGCCCCGTTTTTCATTGGACGAAAACGATGATTCCCTTCGAACGCGAGTTCCCCCTCGCGCAGGCGCGGCTGCGCGTCGAAAGCGAGCTAGCCCACCTGGGCCTCACGTGGTGCGCCGAGCAACACGGCGCCTCGCTGAACACCACGATCGTTGAACTCCAGGACCCCGCGCGCGTTACGCGTTACACCGGTACCGGCAAGGGACGGAGCGACTTCTCGCTCACGGGCGCCCTGTATGAGGCCTGCGAACACTACCTGAGCCTTTACCACGCCTGCTCGCTCGACCACGCGTTGATCCCCGCGGCGCAGGTACCCGCGGGGATGGGTGCGCCCGTCGATGCCTTCCTGGCCGCCCAGTCCGGCAAGCACCTCGCGTGCCGGGTCTACACCGGCTACCTGGATGGCGCGTGCAAGGCGTATCCGCTGGCCCTTTCGCGCCCCACCTACCTCGATGCGCCCGATGGCGACGACACCTTCGACTACACCGGGCTGGCCCGCTATGCGAGCAACAGCGGCACCGCGATCGGCGCGACGTTCGCCGAAGCCGCCCTGCACGCGCTGAACGAGTGCATCGAACGCGACGATGTATCGCGCTTCCTGCGTCGCCATTTTCACGACGACACCGACGAGCCGTTGCGCGTGCTCGATGCACGCGGCAGCGGATCGGTGCTGCGCCGCGACTGGACCGAAGCGGAGGCCGAGATCGGCGCCAGCATCACCCTGCTCGATATCTCCACGCATGCCGCCGCACATACCTACCTGGCCTTCGGTGCGCGGCCGGGGCGGCCACAGCATCTGTACGGCGCCGGCGCCTCCGGCGATGCCGTGCATGCCGCGTCGCGTGCGCTGGCGGAGCTTGTGCAGGTGCATGCCGTGGCCGACCATGTGCCGGCCGTCGGGAACGACCTTGCCCGCGAGGAGCGGCGCCTGCGGCCGTGGAAGCGGTTGCACCGTAGCTGCATCGCCGATCTTCCGGCGCTATGTGGAAGGCGCCGGCTCGAAAGGGTCACCCTGCCCAGGCCAGCGCGCTCGCTTGCGGTAGCCCGGGAACTGGAACGCGGCATGGTTGCGCTCGCCGCCGAGGGTTACCGGCCCCTGGTCCACGTGCTGTACAGCCGGCCGGAAACACTCACGCTCTGCCAGGTGCTCGTGCCTGGGTTCGATCGTTATTACCTGGTCTCACGCGGCGGCATCGTCGTGCCGGGCTTCGAACGGGGAGCACCGCATGGGCATGCCTGATGCGCGCGACTGGCTTGCATCGGAACGGGCAGTCCTTGACCAGATCGCCCTCGCGCGCGCGCAGGCAGGACACCCCTGGCTGCTGCGCGAGACCTGTCCATCGGCGCGCCAGCAATATTTCATCCTGCAATGCGGCGGCCAGCGCTGGGTAGGCCGGCGTTTTCGCGGCCGCGCCAGCGGCGCACCCTCCCATGCGATCCGCTCGGAGGATCTCCTGGGCGACCCGTTCCGCTTTGGGTTTGGCGGTAACGAGACACACCTCGACGTGACCTTACGCGATGGCCGGCAGGCCGCCGCGTTCCTGGCGATGGCCGCAGCCGACGCATCGGCGGAGCTGATCTTCCCGTTCCCGGCGCTGGACGCCCACGGCCGCGAATGGGTATGCCCGCCGCAGTACTGGCAGGTGGCTTCGCGCCATGCAACGAGGTTCGCGGAAGACGAACACCACCTTCGCGAGCTGTGCGCGCGCACGCTGACGAACGCCCTGCCCCCGGGTGCGCTTGTCCACGACCCCGCCTGTTCCACCGGCGATTTCGTCGCAGCCATGGCGCGCGCTTGCCCCGGCCTGCGTTTCACGGGGAGCGACCTGTGCCCCGCCATGGTCGACACCGCCCGGCGCCACCACGGACACGTCGTCCCCGATTTCGCCTGCGCCGACGCGGCCGCGCTCCCTGCGGGCAGCGTCGACGGGCTGCTGCTCCGCTTCCTCAATGTCGAAGTGGTCACGCGCAAGCAGGCGCTCACGCTTTTCAGGCGGCTCGCAACCACCATCCGCCCGGGCGGCGTCGCCGTGCTGTTTGGTCATAGCGGCGTACTCGTACCCGTACACGCCGAGGCGGCCCGGCTCGGCTGGCAGGTTCTCACCTGTACGGCACCCACCGCTGACGGGCGTGGCCTGTTCCAGTGGTACGTGCTGCGGGCGAGCGCGTGGCGGACGCAACCGGATCTGGCTTAGATGACACTTACAAGGTAATTGCAACTCGTTCTCATTATCTTTACGATGTGCAATCTGTAGGTGTCGCACCCTGCGTTTTCTAGGGACACAACCCAACTTCCCCACCGCTGGCCCCCGGCCGGCGCGGGTCGGCTTGTGCCTGCGGCAGCCCAGCTCTCTCAAAAAAAGCCCCGCAAAGGAAAGTCCATGGCCCACATCAAGAGCCGCAAGCATGCCGTTCCGGCCGCGCGCACCGTCGGTGCCGCCGCCCTCCTCGTCTTCGCCCATGGCGCCATCGCCGCCGACGCGCCGCCCCAGCAGGCCAAGGTAAACGACGCCCAGGCCCTCCCCGGCATGCAGGTCGATGCGGACCGTTCCTCCGACTACCGCACGGATAAGGTCTCCTCGCCCAAGTTCACCCAGTCGCTGCTCGATACGACGCAGACGATCCAGGTCATCGGCAAGGAACTGATCCAGCAGCAGGGCGCCACCACGCTGACCGAGGCGCTGCGCAACAGCCCGGGCGTCGGCACCTTCTACGTCGGCGAAAACGGCGCCACCAACACCGGCGACGCCATCTACATGCGCGGCTTCGATACCTCGGGCAGCATCTTCGTCGATGGCGTGCGCGATCTCGGCACCGTGTCGCGCGACGTGTTCAACATCGAACAGGTCGAAGTGACCAAGGGTCCGGATGGTACCGAGTACGGCCGCACCGCGCCGACCGGCGCCGTGAACCTCGTCAGCAAGCAGCCGGTGCTCGGCAACGGCGTCAGCGGCAGCGTGCAGGGCGGCAGCGGTTCGCGCGAGCGCGCCACCGCCGACCTCAACCGGCAGATGGGCGATACCGGTGCGTTCCGCCTGAACGTGATGAAGCAGAACAGCGGCGTCGCGGGCCGTGACCAGGTCGAGCAGAACCGCTGGGGCGTCGCGCCCTCGCTCGCTTTTGGCCTCGGCACGCCGACCCGCGTGTACCTCGACTACCTGCACGTGAAGCAGCGCAACACGCCGGATGGCGGTATCCCCACCATCGGCCTGCCGGGTTACGCCTCGCCGGATAACCGCGCCTTCCTCGGCACCGCGCCGAAGGTCGATACGGATAACTTCTACGGCACGAACCAGGACCACGACCGCAACACGCAGGACCTGTTCACGATCCTCGTCGAGCACGACTTCAACGACCAGGTCGCCCTGCACAACACCACGCGCTGGGGCCGTACGCAGCAGGATTACCTGCTCACCTCGTTCCTGGCCAGCGGCGCGAACATCATCACGCCGAACCCGAACGATCCGTCGACCTGGACGCTCGCGCGCAGCACGCCGACGTTCAAGCACCAGTCCAATCGCATCGCGACCAACCAGACCAACGTCACGGTGTCGATCGATTCGGGTGCGGTGAAGCAGGACATCAGCGCCGGTGTCGAGCTGACGCAGGAAAAGGCCCGCGCCATCGGCATGGGCGCGCTGGGTGGCAGCACGTGGCCGGCGGCGAACCTGTACAAGCCGTACTCCGACGTGGGTGGCCTCCGCTACGGTGAAACCGGCGCACGCAGCGATGGCAAGACCAACACCGCGGCCGCCTACATCTTCGATACCGTGAAGTTCGGCGAGTCCTGGCAGGTGAACGCCGGCGTCCGCTTCGATCATTACAAGACCGACTTCAGCAGCCTCGTCGCCTGCGGCGGCCGCGGCGCACCGGTGTGCGGCCGCCTGCCCACCGGCAGCATCGTGCCGGGCGTGGATGCATCGAAGAGCGATAACCTGAAGAACTACAAGCTCGGCATCCTGTACAAGCCGGCCGCGAATGGCAGCATCTACGCCAACTTCGCCCAGTCGCAGGAGCCGCCGGGCGGCAATACGCTGACGCTCTCATCGGCCACCAACAGCGCCGACAACCCGAACTTCGATCCGCAGAAGGCGAAGACCGCCGAAGTCGGCACGAAGTGGGACCTGCTCGGCGAGAAGCTGCTGCTTACCGCCGCCCTGTACCGCACCACCGTCACCAACGAGCTGGTGCAGGATCCGACCGACCTGCTCTATTACCAGATCGGCAAGAAGCGCGTGAGCGGCGTCGAGATCTCGGCGGTGGGCAAGTTCACCGACGACTGGGCCGTGAGCGCGGGCTTCACCACCATGAATGCGAAGGTGGAGACGGGCACCAACGTGTCGCAGGATGGCAGCTCCGACCTCGCGTACAACCCCAAGCGGGCCTTCACCGCATGGACGACGTACCACTTCCCGTTCAACCTCACGATCGGCGGCGGCGCGCGTTACAGCGGCGAAATGAAGCGCGGTACCGATGGTGCCATCGGCACGCCGGACCACACCGAGAGCTACTGGGTGTTCGATGCGATGGCCAGCTACCCGGTCAGCCGCAATTTCGACGTCCAGCTCAACGTCTACAACCTGTTCGACAAGAACTACGTCGCGGCGATCAACAAGAGCGGTTACCGCTATAGTCCGGGTACCCCGCGTTCGGCCATGCTGAGCGCCAACTTCCGCTTCTGATCGCCCCGAGGGTCATCCATCATGCTCCTGCACATTCCCGACGTGCTCACCTCGGATGAGGTCGCTGGGATGCGAAAGCAGATGGACGGTGCCGAGTGGACCGATGGCAGGGAAACCGTCGGTCCACAGGGCGCCAGGGTCAAGCGGAACCTCCAGCTTCCGCAGGCGTCGCCGGTGCGCAAGGCACTCGGCGACCAGGTGGTGGCGGCACTGGGCCGCCACCCCCTCTACCACGCAGCGGTGTTGCCGTTGCGCACGCTCTCGCCGCGCTTCAACCGTTACGAAGGCGGTGGCGAATACGGGTTCCATATCGATGGTGCGGTGATGCAGGTCGACGGCGACGCGCATGTGCGCAGCGACGTGTCGTGCACTCTGTTCCTTTCCGACCCGGATGAATACGACGGTGGCGAGCTGATCGTCAGCGACTTGTACGGCGAGCACGAAGTGAAGCTGGCGGCCGGTGATGCCGTGGTCTATCCCTCATCCAGCCTGCACCGGGTCACGCCGGTGACCCGCGGGGCACGTATCGCCTCGTTTTTCTGGGTGCAGAGCCTGGTGCGCGACGACAGCGCGCGCCGGCTTTTGCTGGAAATGGATACGGCGATCCGCAAGCTCACCGCCGATGGCGCCGACCAGGGCTCGATCCTGCAATTGACCGGCGTCTATCACAATCTGTTGCGGCGCTGGGCGGAAACCTGATCCATCGGCCTGTTTTTTGCACAGGCTTAACGAAAAGGTAGGCATGCAGGCCCCGGGGCGGGATAATCATCCACCCCCAAGGCCGTACCCCCACAAAGCATGTTCGAACTTGGTCAACGCTGGATCTCCACCGCCGAACCTGAACTCGGCCTCGGCACCATCCTCCGCATCGAAGGGCGCGGCGTGCAGGTGCTGTTCGCCAAGGCGGGCGTCCTGCGCCCCTACGCCATCGACAGCGCCCCACTGGTGCGCGCCGAATTCCGCGCTGGCCAGCGCGTATCCGGCAAAGGCATCGCCTTCCTGGTCGAGCGCGTGGAAACCCGCGAAGGCCTGCTGGTATACCGCGGCGAAGGCCGTGAACTGGAAGAAGGCCAGCTCGATGATGAGCAGGCCATGTCCCAGGCCGACGACCGCCTGATCGGCGGACGTACCGATACCAACGACAAGTTCGACCTGCGCGCCGAAGGCCTGCGCCGCCGTGCGGAAGCGCGCCGCGCTGCCTCGTGGGGCCTGGAATCGGCCCGCATCGGCCTGGTGCCGCACCAGTTGCGCGTGGCCGGCATTGCCGCCGCACGCCGTCCGCCACGCGTGCTGCTCGCCGATGAAGTGGGCCTTGGCAAGACCATCGAAGCCGGCATGATCCTCGCCCGCCAGCTCGCCGCCGGCCGCGCCGAGCGCGTTTTGCTGTTGCTGCCCGAAACGCTGGTCTACCAGTGGTTCGTCGAACTGCTGCGCCGCTTCAACCTCTCGTTCTCTATCTTTGACGAGGAGCGCTGCGAGGCGATCGAACAGGGCAACGACGGCCGCAACCCGTTCGAGGACGAGCAGCTCGTCATCGCCGATTTCGCCTTCCTGGAAAGCGCCCCGAAGCGCGCCGCCCAGCTGGCCGAAGCCGGTTGGGACCTGATCGTCGTCGACGAGGCCCACCACCTCGAGTGGACGCCCGAGGGCGCCAGCCCGCGTTACCGCCTGGTCGAGGAACTCGCCGTGGCCACGCCGGGCGTGATCCTGCTCACCGCGACGCCCGAGCAGCTTGGCCGCGCGGGCCACTTCGCCCGCCTGCGCCTGCTTGACCCGCAGCGTTACAGCGACCTCGATGCGTACCTGGCCGAATCGGCCAATCTCGCGCCGCTCTCGGAGCTGGCCAACACGCTGGCCGATGGCAAACCGCTGGACGATGCGCAGCGTGCGCTGGTCGCCGAGCGCTTCAAGGGCGATCGCGAGATGTCCGCCCTGCTCGACCGGCCGAATGGCAGCGCCGCCGTGCTCGCCGCGCTGATCGACCGCCACGGCACCGGCCGCGCAATGTTCCGCAACCGCCGCGCCGGCATCGGCGGCTTCCCGCACCGCGTGCCTGAGGTGATCGAGATCGATCCCGCCACGCTGTTGCCGGGCAAACGGGAAACCCTGCTCGCTGAATTCCGTTCCGACATCCAGCAGCCGCCCGCGCCACTGGAATTCGATTACGCCGATGATCCGCGCATCACCGAGCTGGTCGGCCTGCTCGATGCCCACCCGAACGACAAGTTCCTCCTGCTCTGCCGTAGCCAGGGCAAGGTCATGGCGATCGAAGACGCCCTGCGCACGCGCAGCGGCGTTGGCGTGGCGCGTTTCCACGAAGGCCTTGGCATCGTCCAGCGCGACCGCAACGCCGCGTTCTTCGCGCAGCCCGATGGCGCGCGGCTGCTGATCTGTTCCGAGATCGGCTCCGAAGGCCGCAACTTCCAGTTCGCCCACCGGTTGGTCATGTGGGATCTGCCGCTGGATCCGGACCTGCTCGAGCAGCGCATCGGCCGCCTCGACCGCATCGGCCAGAAGCACGACATCGTGATCCACGTGCCGGTGGTGTCGGACAGCGCCCAGCACATCCTGGCGCGCTGGTATGACGAAGGCCTGGACGCGTTCCGCACCAGCCCTGCCGACGGCCGCGAGCTGCTCCGCCGCTTCGGCAGCCTGCTCTCGACGCTGGCCGACGAACATGCGCGCGAAGACGATAACCGCGACCAGGAACTGGACGCGCTGATCGCTGAAACCCGCGGTGCGCACGAAGAGCTGTCCGCACTGATCCATGCCGGCCGCGACCACCTGCTCGAACTGGCGGCCAGCCGCGATCCGCATGCCGACGACCTCGCCGGCAGCTTCGCGCGCGACGACCACGATCCGTCACGCGATGCCTTCATCCAGCGCCTGTTCGAGATGTATGGCGTGCATGCGGAAGAGCTGGCGAAGGACATCACCCTGCTCGATCCGCAGTACCTCTCGACCGATGGCCTGCCGGGCTTCGCCGAAGGCCCGCTCTCGGTGACGTTCTCGCGCGATACCGCGCTGGCCCGCGAAGACCTGCCGCTGCTCCGCCTCGATCACCCGATGGTGCTGGCGGCCGTGGACCTGCTGGTATCGGGCGAGACCGGCAACGCGGCGTTCCTGGTCGATGACAACCTGCCGGTACGCACCGCCCTGCTCCAGTCCGTCTATGTGCTGGAAGTGGTCGCCGACCGCCAGCTCGACGCCGGCCGCTTCCTGCCGACGATGCCGCTGATGATCACGGTGGACACCAAGCTCACCGAGCGGCCGAATTTCCGCCCGAGCGATGTCGCCCTGCGCCGCGCCGCCGACCGGAATATCGACGTGGCCCGCTATCGCAAGTTCCTGTCGAAGCTGGTGCCGCCGATGCTCGAGCATGCGAAGGACCTGGCAGAAGGCCGCGCCGAGGTGCTGAAGATCGAGGCCGTGGAGATGGCGAAGGCCGAACTCGATGCCGAGTTCAGCCGCCTGCTCGCCCTGCGCCAGGTGAACCCGTCGATTACCGAAGCCGAGATCCAGGCCGTGGCCGCCGAGCGCGGCGCCCTGCTCGATGCCCTGCCCGAAGCGCGCCTGCGCCTCGACGCGGTGCGCTTCGTGGTGAGCCCGGACTTCCTCGCCCTACGCTGAGTGAACTTAGTACTGCGGGCGTGGTGGCGGCCGTACGCCCCACGCCCAGAGCAGTGCCAGGCCAGCGACAAGGCCGCCCAGATGGGCGAAATGGGCCACGCCTGACAGCGTACCGGTGACGCCGAAGATCAGCTCGGCGGCACCGTACAGCGTGACGAAAAGCCAGGCAGGGATCCCCACCGGGATCGGGATGAGCATGAGCTTTTCGCGCGGGAACAGCATTGCGAACGCGGCGAGCAGCCCGAAGATCGCGCCTGACGCACCTACGGTGGGATACATCTTGTCGGGCTCGAAGAAGTACAGCACCGCCAGCTGCGCGACACCCGCCGCCAACAGGCAGGTGAAGTAGTAGATGAGGAAGCGGCGCGCTCCCATCACCCGCTCCAGCAACCCGCCGAACATGTACAGCGCGTACATGTTCAGCACGATGTGCATGACCCCGCCGTGCAGGAAGGCGTAGGTCACCAGCTGCCAGGGCCGGAAGCCGAGCCCCGCGATATCCCCGCCCCCGAGGTTCACCGCGATGTAGTGGCCGAGCGGCCACAACCCCAGCCAGCGGGTCACCGCGATCGTGTTGTCGTCATCGAGCAGCAGCTGCAGACCGAACAGCACCACGTTGGCGATGAGCAGGTTTCGGGTGACCGGGGGCAAGCGTGGTGTCATGGGGAATCCGGGGTCCAGCGAGGATCAGGCCAGCGGCGTCGGCTGCAGGATTTCGATCCAGTATTCGTCCGGATCGCGGATAAACGCAATGTGGCTCATCCGGCCGTCGGCAAGGCGCTTCTGGAAGGGGACTTTCAGCGCATCGAAGCGGGCGCACGCCACGTTGACGTCCGGTACGCTCACGCAGAGGTGACCGAAACCACGCGGCTCGGTGTTGCCGTTGTGGTACGGCGTCTTCGCTTCCTTCTCCGTGCCGTGGTTGTGCGTGAGTTCCAGCACGCCCGGCTGGCTCAGCACCCAGCGCTTGCGCGCATCGTCGTCATCGGGGATCACCGAGGTATCGCCGACGAGCACCAGGTACACGATGGTGAACTTCGCTTCGTCGAACACATGCTGGTACACCGGCGTGAAGCCAAGCACGCGCGTGTAGAAGTCCAGCGACACTTCGAGATCACGCACGCGGATCATGGTGTGGTTGAACACGTAGCGGCGGGTGGCGATATCCGGTGACGCGGTGACACCCGGCAGCTTGGTCAGGTCGGAAAGGGACATGGGGAGGAGGACTCTTGGGGAACAGGCTCCAAGGGTGGCTGCGGTGCCCGCGCAATTCAAGCTTGGCAGGGCACCGCTACATAAAATAGGCAAATACCTACACGGTTTTGCGGGCGCCGCCTTCACGGATGGAAAGAAGCAACAGCACCACGGCGAGTGCGCCGTAGGCACCGACGAATTGCCACACCAGCGTGCGCGATGCCGTATCAAGCAGCCACGGCAGGTAAACGGCACCGATGGGCTGTACCGAGTGAATCACACCGAAAGCCGTAAGCACGGCACCCAATGCGACGATGGCCGCCGCCTTGCGGACGTGCCCGTCGATCATCGCGACGACGAAACTGGCCCAGACCATCGACGTGATGATGAAGCCGTTGCCGAGGATGATGATCACCGCGAGTTCCGAGATGCCGTGGCTGGCGTCGGCATACAACGCACCGAACCGTGCCGGATCGACGATCGAAGGATCGCCAAGCTTGATCGCGAGCATGCGTGCAATGGCCGGGAAGAAGCTGAAAACAACGGCCGCGGCATAGCGCAGCGGGACGGCTTCAAACGCCTGCACGGTGATGCCGATCGCGACGAAGACAAGAATCGGCGCCAGCACCGCAACAGGCAACAGTTCCACCAGGTTCGAGAGGTAGCCGAAGATGCCGCCGAGGCCGATGACCAGGCCGGTGACCAACGTATAGCCCGTCCGTGCCCCCATGGCCTTGTAGGCGGGCTGCCCGATGTAGGGCGTGGTCTGCGCCACGCCACCACAGACACCGGCCACGAGCGTGGCAAGCGCCTCGACCAGCAGGATGTCCCGTGTCGAATAGTCATCGCCTGCGGCGCGGGCGCTCTCGGTCACGTTGATGCCACCGACCACCATGAGCAGGCCGAACGGCAGGATCAAAGCGAGGTACGGCACGGTGGCCGGCAGGCCGGCGATGAAGCCCAGCGAAGGCCAGGGGAAGCCAAGGCGCCATTCCCACGCGGCCGGTGCGTGGTAGCCCGTGCCGAGCAGGCCGAGCGGCCCCAGGCCGTAGTACAGCGCCACGGCGACCGCACCAGCGGCCAGGACACCCGGCGTACCGAACGGCAGGCGCCGCTTCGCGACCAGCGCGTAGAGCACGATGCCGAGGCCGGCGAAACCGACCACTGGGACACGCATGATCTCGACCAGCGGGAGGAAGCCCATGAGCACCAGCGCGATACCGGCGATGGAACCCAGTAAGCCGGCGCGTGGCACCGAGCGCTGCACCCACGCCCCGAAGAACGACAGGACGAACTTCAGCACGCCCATGACCACGAGCGAGGCCATGCCCAGTCGCCAGGTGGCCTCGCCGGCCGCGACGGGATCCATGCCCGAGGCCTTGTAGCCTGCGAACGCGGGACCCAGGACCAGTAGGGCCATGGCGATGCTGGTGGGCGCATCGAGGCCGAGCGGCATGGCCGTCACATCCGCCCTGCCCGTCTTCGCGGCAAGGCGGCGCGCCATCCAGGTGTATGCCAGGTTGCCCAGCAGCACGCCCAGTGCCGTCCCCGGGAACATGCGCCGGTAGACGATATCCGCCGGCATCCCGAAGATGCCGATCAGCGCGGTGGCAAGGAAAGCCAGGATCGACAGGTTGTCGACGACGAGGCCAAGGACGCCGTTGAGGTCACCACCGCCGAAGGCGCGGCGACGGGCCGGGTTGCCAGGCGCGGCCATCAGAACGACACGTCCGCGGGCTGGGTCACGCGCAGCACCGACTGGTCACCGGTCTTGGCCTTCCACGCGGTGCGGATGGCCTCGACGTCCGCCCGGTGGGCGGGCGTATCCGGGTAGAGCAGGAGTAGCAGCTTCGAACGGAGCCGCTCTGGCTGCGCCTGGCCCTTGCCTTGCCACTGGCCATAGACGTCGACGACGGAGAGGCCATCGGGGAAGCGCGTGGTCACCTCGCGATCCAGGAAGGTGCGCCAGCCCGCTTCGTCCACGCCGCTGCTGGTGCCTTCGAGGCCCAGCCCGAAATAGAGCTCCGTACGGACCCAGCCCGCCGTGCTGGCCGGGTGGGCCGTATCGCCCGCCAGGGTCGCGGAAACCGGGGCGGTCGGCGGCGCATGCGACGGCGAGGCAACGCAGCCCGCGAGGAGTAGCGATGCAGAGAAGAGAAGGCCTGCGGTGATCTTCATGCGGATTCCGGCGGATGGTTCGTTATGGACGTCCATACGGCCAGACGTCTTTCCTATTGACACAGCGTACACTGCGGTGCAACAAATGTCGCACATTCCGCACTTTCCTGCGGCGCCAGGGCATCCATGACACGCCTCCCTCCCACGCAGCATGCCATGCCGGGCCGCGTCGCGGCTTGCGGGCGATGTTGCCCGGGCACGCTGGACTGATACAGCCCCTTCGCGGCTCCGACGCCTTTCTCCTACGACCGCCGCACGGCGGAAGCTCCCGTGCGCGTCAATCCAGGATCCATCATGCGCCACTCCCGCCTCCCGATCGCCATCGCCGTCGTCCTCGCCACGGCGGCGACCGCGCCCCGCGCCCAGCAAGCCGACAAACCGGCCACGACGACGCTCGATCAGGTCATCGTGACAGGCACCCACGTACGTGACCGCACCGTGCTCGACTCACCCGTGCCCATCGATGTGCTGACCCCGGAAGACCTGCGCTCCGCCGGAGCGGTCAATGGCGAACTGGGCCAGGCGCTCGCCACCCTGCTGCCGTCGTTCAATTTCCCCCGCCAATCGAACTCGGGCGGCTCCGACCATGTCCGCGCCGCCCAGCTGCGTGGCATGAGCCCCGACCAGGTGCTTGTCCTGGTCAACGGCAAGCGCTTCCACACGTCGGCGCTGGTCAATACCGATACGAAGATCGGCCGCGGCACGACGCCCGTGGACTTCAACGCGATCCCCATCTCCGCGATCAAGCGCATCGAGGTGCTGCGCGACGGTGCGGGCGCGCAATATGGCTCGGATGCCATCGCCGGCGTGGTCAACATCATCCTTGACGATGCTCCGGAAGGTGGCGAGGTAGACGCTACCTATGGCGCCTATCACACGCACTTCCGGCCAGGCGATCGGCACATCACCGATGGACAGAGCGGCTACGTCAGCGCGAAGGCCGGCACGAAACTGGGTGCCGATGGTTTCCTCCGCGCGGGTATCGAAGGTAACAACCGCGAGCCGACGAACCGTGCCGGGCGCGATGAGATCCCTTCCTGGGAAAACCCCTCCCCCGCCAATCTCGCCCTGCAGGGCAAGCGGAACTACGCCGCAGGCGATCCCCGCAATGAAAACTACAGCGGCTGGTTCAACGGTGAGCTGGGGCTGGGGGATGGCGTGCGCGGCTATGCGTTCGGGACCTACACCCGCCGGCGCACGGTAGGCGACAACTACTTCCGGTACCCGGACAGCGACGCCAACGTGCCCTCGATCTACCCGGATGGCTATCGCCCCGAATCCCTCGGCTACAACACCGACGTGAACCTCACCGCGGGTGCGCGCACCCGGGCGGGCGAGTGGGACATCGATAGCAGCCTGACCTGGGGCCGCAACACCTTCGATTACGATCTGCGCGATTCGGTGAATGTATCGCTGGGTGAGGCCAGCCCAACCCATTTCGATGTCGGCAAGTACGAGAACTCGCAGGGCACCGCAAACCTCGACCTCTCGCGCACCGTCGGCCTGGGCACCCAGCTGTTTACCCTGGCGACTGGCGCCGAGTTCCGCCACGAAGGCTTTCGGACCTTCGCCGGCGACCCGGCGTCCTATGCCGTGGGTCCCGTCGTCGGCGCGCCGACGGGAGCGCAGGCCGGCGGCGGCCTGACCCCACAGGACACGGCGGATCTTCATCGAAACGTCGCGGCGGCCTACGTCGACTTCGCCGGCGACGTCACCGAGCGCTTCTTCGCCGACGCCGCGGCGCGCTACGAGCACTACAACGATTTCGGCGGCGCGTGGACCGGCAAGCTCAGCGGCCGCTACGCATTCAACGACGCCATCGCCCTGCGCGGCGCCGTGTCGAACAACCTGCGCGCACCGTCACTCAGCCAGATCGGGTTCGAGTCCACGTCTACCGGCTACGGCGCCAATGGCGAACTCGTGCAAGGACGGGTGCTTTCCGTCAACAACCCGATCGCCCGCGGCCTCGGCGCCACGGACCTCAAGGCGGAAAAGTCGCGCAACCTCAGCCTTGGCCTCACGGCGCGCATCGGGGAACGATTCGATGCCTCGCTCGACATCTACCGGATCGACGTCGATCACCGCGTGACCCTCTCGGAAACCATTGCACCGGATGGCCTGGAAGACCTCATCGCCGCGCGCTTCGGGGTACAAGGCGTGCAAAGCGTCGCCTTCTTCACCAACGCGGTGGACACGCGCACGCGCGGCGCGGAACTCGTCACCAACTATCGCCAGCCCGCGTATGGCGGCAACCTCACGCTGACCGCGACGTACAGCTACAACCGCACGTCGATCCGGAAGGTGCGCGACACGCCCGCCGCATTGGCTGAACTCGGCGCGGATGCGGTGCTGTTCGGCGTCGAGGAGCGCAACACCCTGACCGACGCCGCACCACGCCAGCGCGGGTCGTTCACCGCGCGCTGGGATCACCCGAGCTGGTCGTTGCTGGGTCGGCTGACGCGGCAAGGTGCGACCACGCGCGTGTTCGACTTCGGCGACGGCTTCGTCCCGCGGCAGACCTATGGCGCGCGCTGGCAGCTGGACGCCGAGGCCGAGTGGCATGCCACGGATCGCTTCTCGCTCGCCCTTGGCGGACAGAACATCACCGACCAGTACCCGAAGCGCTCGATCCCGGACATCGCCTACGCGGGCAACTTCCCGTACGACGTCATTTCGCCGATCGGTACGAATGGCGCGTATTGGTATGCGCGGGCGCGTTATGCGTGGTGAAATCTTGCCGCCATCGCGCGCAAGCGCGCTCCCACAAGGGGGACCTTGATCCCAGGCACAAAAAAAGAGCCCGGCTTTCGCCGGGCTCCTTTTTGCTGCTACCGATAGGGAAGCTGCTTGTCCAGGTATTACTGCTGGACCTGCAGTTCCGTGCGACGGTTGCGAGCGCGGCCTTCGGCCGTGTCGTTCGTGTCGATCGGGTTGTTCTCGCCGTGGCCGATCGGGCCTTCCAGGCGGTCGGCACCGATGCCGTGCGAGGTCAGGTAATCGAACACGATCTTGGCGCGACGCTCGGAGAGCGACTGGTTGTACGCATCCTTACCGACGCTATCCGTGTAACCGGCAACCGTGACCTTGACCTGCGGGTAACGCTGCAGGGTGTCGACAGCCTGGTCGAGGACGCCCAGCGACTCGCTGGTCGGCTCCTGCAGGGTCGGGCCGATGTTCGTCTCGCCCTTCTTCGGACGGTCGAACTTGAAGTTGACGCCGCGCAGGTCGATGACGACCTTCTGCGGGCAACCGTCCGGACCGACGATGGTGCCAGCCGGGGTGGCCGGGCACTTGTCGTCGCAATCGTTCACACCGTCGCCATCGCTGTCGAGGGTGGAGCAATCCGGGGCAGCCGGGGGCGGAGCAGCAGCCGGGGCCGGAGCGGCCGGCGGCTCGCCGAAGCGCGAAACGATCGAGAAGCCGAGGAACCAGTCGCCGTAGCCGTTCTCGCTGTCGTTGGTCTTGTCGTCCCAATCGTAGCGGTAGCCGGCTTCAACGCGGAAATCCGAGCTGTCGGTGATGGTCTTGGACACGCCAACGCCGAGTTCGGCGGCCGGCGACCAGCCGTTGTCCGACGGGTTGTGGTGGTACGAACCCATCACACCGGCCAGCAGGTACGGACGCCAGCTGTCCCACGCACCAGCGTAGAAGCGGGCGGCAACGCCGTAGCTGTTGTTCGACCAGTGACCGGTACCGTCGTTGTCGCGCTTGGTGCGGTCAGCGAAGATGTCGATCGACGCGTTGCTGGAGATGAACTTGCCGACGCCGAGGCCGTAGTAAACCTGGCGGCTGTTGGTGTTGCGGTCGGTGTCGTTGTAGTAACCGCCAACCGTCGGGGCGATGTACCAGCGGCCGTCATAGCCGTTACCCGCGTCAGCGGATTCCTGCGCATGGACGGCACCCACGCCGCCCAGGGCCAAGCCGATCAGCAAAAACAAGCCCTTACGTTTCATCGGTGTCTCCTCATTATTGGTATTCGCGTCCGCGCTCCACCCCAGACGGAAATCGCGCGTCAGAAAAACTCTTTGTCGAATCCGGGGACTTTGGCGTCCCTCGCTTTTGTTACCCCTTCAACGGGCGGCGGCAGTTTAGCAAAAATCCAACAATTGAGCGCATGCCGCCGCCAGCCGTTCATACTTGAGTCACGGCCATTATCAAGCCGTGAAGAGCGTCATGAACTCGTGAATGGGCATGGCATCGAGCTTTTCCGGCACGAAAGTGATGCTCAGAACCTTCTCAACGCGGTCCGCCGGCATCTCTGCGCGGAGGGCGGCCTCGAATTTCTTGAGCAAAACCGGAATACCTTCGGCCCGGCGATTACGGTGGCCAATCGGGAAATCGATCGAGATTTTTTGCGTGCTGGTGCCGTCCTTGAAGAAAACCTGCACCGAATTACCGATGTAACGCTTTTCAGGGTCGAAATAATCCTTGGTGAACTGCGGATTCTCGACCACGGTCATTTTGTCTCGCAGCGCGTCGATACGCGGATCGGCAGCCACGCTGTCGTTGTAATCGTCGGCGGTGAGGCGGCCGAAGATGAGCGGGACGGCCACCATGTACTGGATGCAGTGGTCACGGTCGGCGTAGTTCGCCAGGGGGCCAGTCTTGTCGATGATGCGGACGCCGGCTTCCTGGGTCTGGATCTCCACGCGCTCGACTTCGTCCAGGCGGTGGCCGACCTCGGCGTGCAGCTTCATGGCGCACTCCACGGCCGTCTGGGCGTGGAACTCGGCCGGGAAGCTGATCTTGAAGAGCACGTTCTCCATGACGTAGCTGCCGAACGGACGCTCGAACTCGAACGCGTTGCCCTTGAAGGCCACGTCGTAATAGCCCCAGGTCTTGGCCGACAGGGCCGACGGGTAGCCGACCACGTTGCGGTAGACCGCATTGATGGCGTGGGTGACGGCGCGGCGGCAGGCGTCGCCGGCGGCCCAGCTCTTGCGCGGGCCGGTGTTCGGGGCGTGGCGGTAGGTACGCAGGGCGCCGTTGTCGATCCAGCTGTGCGAGACGGCCGTGGTGATCTGCTCCTTGCCGCCGCCCAGCATGGCCGTGGTGACCGCCGTGGAGGCCAGGCGGACCAGGATCACGTGGTCCTGCCCGACGCGGTTGTAGCTGTTCTTGAGGGCGTAGCAGCCCTGGATCTCGTGGGCCTTGATGGCGTAGCCCAGCACGTCGCGGACGGTCAGGGCCTTGCCGCCCTCCTTCACCGCCTTGCGCGAGAGGTAATCGGCGACCGACAGGATGGCACCGAGGTTATCCGACGGGTGGCCCCACTCGGCCGCCAGCCAGGTGTCGTTGAAGTCGAGGTAGCGGACCTGGGTGCCGATGGCGAACGCGGCCTGGACCGGGTCGAGGACATGCGAGGTGAACGGCACGCGCACGCCGTCTTCCATGGTGGCGCCCGGCACGATGGGGCCGAGGTGCTTCACGCAGTCCGGGAACTTCATGGCCAGGGCCGAGCAGGCCAGCGAGTCGAGCAGCATGTAGCGCGCGGTGTCGTAGGCCTCCTTCGACTCGATCGTGTAATCGGCGACGTAGTTGGCGATGTCCACCATCGGCTGGTCCGGGTCGGGACGCGTGGCGGAACGGATATCGTGTGCGCTCATGGGCTTCACTCGCGAAGGTGTGGGTGGGAAAGCCGCACATTTTAGCCGGTCACCCCCCGGGGGTGTCTTGCCGCGCCGCAACCGAACCGGGAGAATGGCGCCCACTACAACCCAAAGGGGAGTAGTTCCGCGGGGCATCCGGCCCCGTGCGCGATGATCGTCAGTACGGACGCCACAGCGTCCCGGGCATCGCGGCGGCACCACGCCGGGAACGAGACTTTTGCGGTGGAGACGGGCGCGCGTACCCGTCGCCGCCGCATTGGTCCGACCACAGCGCGCGAAGGTGGCCCCATGGATTTCCTCACTCCCGAATTCTTCTCCGGCCTCGCGGCCATCATCCTGCTGGACCTGGTCCTGGCGGGCGATAACGCGATCGTCATTGCCCTCGCCGCCCGCAACCTCCCCCGCGACCTGCAGAAGAAGGCCGTGTTCTGGGGGACGTTCGGCGCCGTCGCCATCCGCATCCTGCTGACCTTCGCGGTGATCTGGCTGCTCAAGCTGCCGGGGCTCATGCTGGCGGGCGGCCTGCTGCTGATCCCCATCGCGTGGAAGCTCCTTAAGCACGAGGACCACGACCCCGACATCGCGCCAGCCAAGGGCTTCTGGGCCGCCATCCGCACCATCGTCGTCGCCGACGCGCTGATGGGCCTGGACAACGTCCTGGCGATTGCCGGCGCGGCCAAGGGCCACATGGGCCTGGTCGTGCTCGGGCTGGCCATCAGCGTGCCGCTGGTCGTGTGGGGCTCCACGCTCATCCTGCGCCTCATCGAGCGCTTCCCCATCGTGATCTACGTGGGCGCGGCGGCGATCGCCTGGACGGCCGCCCGCATGATCGCCCACGACCAGCTGCTCGCCCCGTGGTTCGATGCGCGCCCGTGGGCGCCTTGGACGCTGGATGCGCTGCTCGTCGCCGGCATCGTGGGCCTGGGCTGGCTGGCCCAGCGCAAGCGGCCGGAAGCTGCATAAGTCAGTCTGTGGGAGCCCGCTTGCGCGCGATGGGGCTTGCCGCTGGCCCCATCGCGCGCAAGCGCGCTCCCACAAGGCCCCACCAAAAAAAGGCCGCCCTTGGGCGGCCTTGGATTCCCCCCGGCAAGGCACCGGGCACAATGCCCGGTGCCAACCGGCTGGTCAGAACCGGAAGCGCACGTAGGCGGCCGGTCCGTTGAGCTTCATATCCAGGTCCAGATCGTAGCGGCTCTTGTCCTGGTGCAGCTTGATCCGGGTGTAGGCGTATTCGGCACCGAAACCCACGTTCTGCCACGGGAACCACTCCAGGCCGATGGCCGTGTCGTAGATGTGGCCATTGAGCCTGCCGCCGTTCTTCTTCACGCCCGACGCGTTGACGTACATGCGCCACTGGTCGTTGAACGCGTGGCGCCAGCCGAGCTGGAGGTTGGGCGCCCACGCATCGATATCGGTGGACGAACTGGCCGACTGGGTCTGGCCCAGTGCGGTCACCGATGCATCGATGCTGCCACGGACCTTGTAGTACGCCGCACCCAGGCCAACGCCGAACACGTCATCGCCCGTGCCGAACCACCACTTGTAAGCCGCACTGCCGAAGCTGAACTTCAGGTCACCCTTGGCAAACGCCGATGCGGTGATGGGCTGGCCGAGCACATTGACCGACTCGTTGAACGTCTTCGAATGCGAGCGATCGACCTCGTACCAGTCGAACGCGAAGCCCTGGTGTTCGCCGATCAGGAAGTCCAGGCGTACGCGCGGCACCGTCTTGTGCTTCTTGAAGTCGAGGTCGTCCTCAAGATTGACATCGCCATTGCTGTTGAGGAGGCGGGTCTGGCCGCCGAGCGTGGTGTCGTTGGATGTGTAGTAACCGCCGACCCATACGCTGACATTGTCGAGCGCGGGGGACTGGGATTTCTTCTGGCTATCCTGCGCATGCGCGGCAGCGCCGAAGAATGCGAGCGAAGCAAGGGCAAGACCCGAGGCGACCTTGCCGAAGTGGTTGTGGCGAATGCGCATGTAAAAAATCCCTGCAATTTTTAGAAAGTGATCGAACCCCCGGCCGAAAGCTTAACGATCCGTTATGTATGCACCGCGTGCATAGGTCACGGGAACGCGCACACACGTGCCTCGCGTTCATGCGCGAGCCAGTGAATGCATCGTGAAAAGAGCATCGCCGACAGGGCCGCACCCACCAGTCAAAAAGGCCAGGATGCGAGGATCCTGGCCTTCCGTGCTCTCCCCTGGTGGGAGCGACCCTGTCGGCGATGCTCTGCCTACAAGGTGATCGGTACGCGCACCGTCACCGTGGTGTCAGGCGTATCGCGTGTCACACCAACGCCTAGCGTGATGTTCAGCGTTTCCTTTTCGTTGAAGCGGTACGAGCCGCCGATGAGCAGCGAGCCGAGTGTGGCGCGCGCGGAGCCCGGCAACGGATGGCCGTCCTGCTGTGTACGGCCGACGAATGCCTGGTCGTAGCCAATGCTGATCGATGCCTTTTCATTGAGCGACAGGCCCATGCCCACGCTGATGTCCGCGATGTCACCTGCCTTGATATCCCCAAGGAATTGCTTGCCGGCGCCGAGCACATTGCGGCTGACATCCTTGCGCTCGAAGTTGTGCAGGTAGCTGAAGTTGCCGAAGAACACGACTGGATCGGACGGATACAACCAGGTGAGACCCAGTTGTGCTGAGTAGAAGCCGGTGCCGGTCGGATTCTTCAGCGGCAGGCCAGTGCCGGTGTAGTTGGCCACGCAACGCGTGACGCAATCGCTCGTGACCTCGAAGGGGTCCTCGCCAGTGCGCGATTTCGCGCGGAACCAGCCGATGTAATACGGCTTGTCGGCGCCACCGTCATTCAATTGGTAGCGGAGCGTCGCCTCGACATCGCCGATGCCCTTGCCACTGGTGGTGAACAACCGATCCTGCGCCGTGCCCGTGAAGATCTCGCGGCTGATGGTATCGGTGTGCGAATCCACGTACGGAACGCGCACTTCGAGTTCCATGCGGTTGGTCAGGCCGTAGCGGAACGCGACCGCGCCCGTCTGCGTGGTCTGCTTCACCTGGCGCACATCCACCAGGCCGATAAGAATGGCCGGGATGACCGTGTAACCCACCAGCGCGACGCGATCGCTCGAGGAGTAACCGTACTGGTACGACGGCTCAAGGATAAGCTTGCCGCGCGGCGTCAGCACACCCGGCTGGTCGAAGATCGGCGCGACCTCGGGCGGGCGCTCATCCTGTTCCGGTCGCTTGCCGACCGGTTGGGTGGTTGCCACGGGCTGGGCAACCGGCGCCGCTGGGGCGCCCGGAGCTGGCGTGCCGGGCGGTACCTGCTCTTGCGGCGCCGGGGCGCTCTGCGCACCTGCGACGCCGGGCGCACCTGTGGCGCGCGCCTCTTCCAGCGCTGTCATGCCCACCGCCTTGCGCAGGTCGTTGTACGCGACCTCCTGCGAGGCGAGCTCGCGCTTCATCTGCTCGAGCTCGGCGAGCTGTTCCGCCATGCGGCTGCGCATCGCATCGATCTTGCGGCCCTGCGCTTCGATCTTCTCGCGCAAGGCCGGGTCGACCGTCGTTGCGGATTCCTGCGCCAGGCACGCGCCGATCCACATGGGTAGTACGGCGAGCGACAACGCGCCCACACATGTCTTTGCCTGCATCACCCTGCCATTGCGATACATGCGTTAGTTCCCCCGGAACTGGATCACTGCATCCTTGATCGATTCGTCGATACGTATGTTCTGCAACATATGCGACGTGTTGACGGAAGCGTCGATCGTCGTGGTGGCCGTGATGGCCTGGTTATCCAGGGAGTTCTGCACCACCAGCCCGTTGGCTGCGCCCGATGGAAGGGTCACCGTCCCGAGGGTGGAGGGCAGCCCGATCGCCTGGGTGCTCTGTGCTGCGTTGGTCGAAGCGTTGTCGGTTGCCGCGGCGGTGCCCGCCGGCTGCGAGGTGGTGGTGACCCCGCCAATGCCATTGGTGACCACCGTCGTCCCCAGCACGTTGCGTAGTGCGGCGGCCTGGTCGGCTGTCATCTGGGCGATGTTCGGGATGTTGACCGATTGCCGGACGACCTCCGCGCCATTGATCAGGACGGTGCGCTCGAGGCCCAGCGATGCACGGAGCCCGCCCGCATCGAACCCGCCGCGGATGACGTCCAGCTGGTGATCGGGCAATGCATAGTTCACGGGGAAGTCGGCCGCGTGGACTCCCCCGCATGCACCAAGGGTAATCGCCGCTGCGATGAGGAATCGTTGGGTGTTCATATATCCCCCGGTCCGCGTTTCGGCATCACGATGGGTCCGAGGCCATTGCGCTCTATGCCTTCGGAAATCGGTGCCGCGGGCGCGACGGCCCAGTCGCGCGGACTGTTGAAGATGGCGCGGTCGCGTTCGTTATGGATCACGAAAACGATGTGGTTTTTCCACATGTCATCGAAGCGCCGCCTGGACATGGATCGGGTGCCGCGGGCGGGGTCGCCGATCAGAACCCGGTCGTTCTTGTAGCCCTTAACGACCACGAAGTGGTGATAGCCGCGCTCGTCGATCAGCACGATGGCCGGCACGCCTTCTTCGTCGAGCTTCTCGAGCGGCACCTGGAATCCATCCGCCTCGAAACCGCGCGATGCGAGGAACCGCTTGATGTCGAGAAGCGAAAAGCCCTCGCGGTTGATCTTTCGCCGGTCACCATTCGCGTACATCATGTCGAACGCCGACTGCTCGTCGATCGGGTACGCGTACTGGTAGGTGAGCAACGTAGCCACCGCGGCGGAGCCACAGCTGAAGTCGTACTTCTGCCGTATGGTATTGCGGAAGCGCGCTTCTTTCAGGCTCGTTATCTTCACCGGGTACGACGTGCCCGGGCTTGTCTGCACCTCCGCCTTGTTCGCCATGGCGGACGGAGCCGCCAGGGCCAGTGACAACGCAAGGGCGCAGGCAAGCTTCATCAGTTCATCTTCACTATGACAGCCGTGCTGCTCTGGATGAGGACGTTGTTACCGGAGTTCTGGATCGCGGTGTTGAGGCCAGCGGCGGTACCGAACGCACCACCATCGATACTGTTCGCGCCATTCCCGATACTGACGTTCGTATTGTTGTCGACGGTGCCGTTCGTCGTCTGGTTAACGATGTTGTTGGTGTGCGTATCGGTACCGCCCGTCATGTCACCCAGTTGCTCCACCGGGGTGGCGGTGCCGAATGATGGCGGTGGCTGATCTCCCGGCGGCGATGCATGTACGGCACCGGCGGCGAACGCGAGGGCGAGCAACGCCAGCGCGAGCGTGGAAGTGTGGGGTCGGAACATCGGCATGGGTCTGCTCCTGAGGCTGGGGATCCCCTTCGGGTACCACGGGGCGCCGCCAGGACGCCCCGTGGTTCCGTCGCTACCTTTCGCTCGCCGGTTACGGCGTGGCGGCCGGCATGTTGATGCTGGCCTGCACGCTGACGCCCTGCTGGATGAACCCGTTCGCACCGGAGTTCTGGCCGATCAGGGTCACGCCCGCGGCGTTGGCGGCCGCGCTGTCCATGCTGTTCGTCATGGCATAGGAGCCTGCATTGACGTTGTTGGTGCCGCCCATGCCGCCCGCGCCACCAGCACCGGCGGTGTTGCTGCCACCGCCGCCGCTGCCGCCTGCGCCGCCCGCGCCGCCGGTGCCCGATGTCGCCGTGGCGTCGCCGCCATTGCCACCGGTCGCCGCGCCACCCGTCGTCGTCGGGGACGAGACGCCCGCGGTCGTATCGCCACCAGCGCTCGCGGATGAGCCACCGGTGCTCGACGTTGAGCCGCCCGTGGACGTATCAGCGCCACGGCCGTTCGCACGCGAACTGGCGTTGCCACGTCCGGCGTTCCCGCCATCGCCATTGGTGTTGCCGCCTTCGGCGTAGCTCTCGCCTTCGGCATCGCCGGCCCAGCTGCCGGCGTCACCGCCGACCGCGCCGTGAGCCGATGCGCGTCCGGCCTTACCGCCGTCGCCACCCGATGCGCCGCGACCATTGGCGCCCCAGGCGTCGCCGCCCGATCCGCCACGTGCGCCGTTCGCGTTGCCGGTGTTCGCGGCGATATTGCCGAAGTTGTACGTGGAGTTATCGGTGACCGCACCGTTCAACGTGGTCGTTGCTACCGCGTTGGTGGTGTTGAACGAGTTCGTGTTGGTGGTGGTATTGGTGCTGGTGTTGGTTGAGTTGTCATTGGCACTATCGACCCAGGTCTTTGCGGTCGAATGACGCTGTGCCGTAGAGCCTGCAGCTCCGGTCTGGGTGTCATCGGCCATGGCCGGCAGTGCAAATCCGATAGCGAGGCAGATCGCCGAAGCGATGAGGGTCTTACGCATGGGAGAGTCTCCTGTGAGCGAGCGACGTGAACCCCTGTTTTTTTCCCGGGATATCCGGACGTCCTGCCAACGTGCCGGGTCACAGGAGGGAGCAAATAGCGTGCCTTCCGTCGCGCCTGCCGCGAGACCGCGCCGCAGCGGGGTTTGCGCGGTTTTCGCAAACTGAATGGATCGAGGCCGTTGTAAACGGCCTGATACAGCCCGTAACGCCCGTGCGGCGGCCAGTCTTGCCCCTGTCGCGACAGCCTTTGCTGCGCGTGCCCTTGCCCTGCGGGCCCGCAACGCGGATGATTCGAACGATCGTTTGAACCGGAGCCGCCGCCCGTGTCCTACCCGCACCTCCTCGCCCCGCTCGACCTGGGCTTTACGACCCTGCGCAACCGCGTGCTCATGGGTTCGATGCATACCGGGCTGGAGGACAAGGCCGCCGACTTCGACAAGCTGGCCGCCTATTTCGGTGAACGCGCCGCCGGCGGCGTCGGCCTGATCGTCACAGGGGGCATGGCGCCCAACCTGCGCGGCTGGCTGAAGCCGATGTCCGGCACCATGTCGATGCCGTGGCACGTGGCGCGGCACCGCAAGGTGACGCAGGCGGTCCACGCGGAAGGCGGCAAGATCTGCATGCAGATCCTCCATGCCGGCCGCTACAGCTACCACCCGTTCTCCGTGGCGCCCTCCGCGATCAAGTCGCCGATCACGCCCTTCAGCCCCCGCGCCCTGAGCGCTGGCGGGGTCGAACGCACCATCAACGCCTTCGTCCGCAGCGCGAAGCTCGCGCGCGACGCCGGCTACGACGGCGTGGAGGTGATGGGTTCCGAGGGTTACCTGATCAACCAGTTCCTCACCACGCGCACCAACGCGCGGACGGACCGCTGGGGCGGCAGCGCCGAGAACCGCATGCGCTTCCCCGTCGAGATCGTGCGCCGCATGCGCGAGGCCGTCGGTCCGGACTTCATCATCATCTACCGGCTCTCGATGCTCGACCTGGTAGACAACGCCCAGCCGTGGGACGACATCGTGACCCTCGGCCGGAAGATCGAGGCGGCCGGCGCGACGATCATCAACACCGGCATCGGCTGGCACGAGGCGCGCGTCCCGACCATCGTGACCAGCGTCCCGCGCGGCGCGTTCACGTGGGTCACGAAGCGGATGAAGGGCAACCTCGGCATCCCGCTGGTGACGACCAACCGGATCAACATGCCGGACATCGCTGAACGCATCCTCGCGCAGGGCGACGCGGACATGGTCTCCATGGCCCGCCCGCTGCTCGCCGACCCGCAGTGGGTGAACAAGGCGAAGGCGAACCAGGCCGGATCGATCAACACCTGCATCGCGTGCAACCAGGCCTGCCTGGATCACGTGTTCAAGAACCGGGTCGCTTCGTGCCTGGTGAATCCGCGTGCGTGCCACGAGACCGAGCTGAAGATCCTCCTCACCGCGGCGAAGAAACGTGTCGCCGTGGTCGGTGCCGGCCCGGCCGGGCTTGCCGCGGCCACGACCCTGGCCGAACGCGGCCACGCGGTGACCCTGTTCGATCGCGCTGGCGAGATCGGCGGCCAGTTCAACATGGCGAAGCGGATCCCCGGCAAGGAAGAATTCCACGAGGCGCTGCGTTACTTCGCGCACCGCCTCGATGCGACGGGCGTGGAACAGCGCCTCGGTACCGAAGCCTCGATCGATACGCTTGCCACCGGCGGCTTCGATACGGTGCTGCTCGCCACCGGCGTCGTGCCGCGCGCGCTTGCCATCGAGGGTTCGGCGCATCCGAAGGTGCTGTCGTACATCGATGTGCTGCAAGGTAATCGCCCGGTCGGTTCAAAGGTCGCGATCATCGGCGCCGGTGGCATCGGCTTCGACGTCGCCGAGTTCCTCACCGAAGCCGCGCCCTCCCCGACCACGGATGTCGCGCGCTGGTCGAAGGAATGGGGCGTTGACATGACGATGGCGACACCGGGCGGCCTGATGAAGGCTTCCCCGGAGGCGCCGGAACGTCAGGTCTGGCTGCTGCAGCGCTCCGAAGGCCGCCCCGGTGGCCGCCTGAACAAGACCTCGGGTTGGGTGCATCGCGCGACGCTGAAGAACAAGAAGGTGCAGATGTTCGGTGGCGTGTCGTACGAGCGCATCGACGATGAAGGACTGCATGTGACGATGGACGGGCAGAAGCATGTGCTGCCGGTGGATAACGTCATCGTCTGCGCGGGCCAGGAGCCGAACCGCGAACTGCACGAGGGGCTGGTGGCGCGTGGTGTCGATGTGCGGTTGATTGGCGGCGCGGATGTGGCTGCCGAACTGGACGCGAAGCGCGCGATTGATAAGGCTACGCGGCTGGCGGCTGCGCTTTGAGCGCGTGACCGAAGCGATTCGCTCCGTCGCGCCTCGCTAATCGGTTCATTCGCTCGACGCGAATGCATGTGCTGAGCGGCTTGCGCCGCCTTAGGCTGGATGGTTGCTGGGGTCGGGAGCGGTCAGGCCCTGGCGGCCGCCAGGCGCGGACCTGCGGACCGGGCCGTGGCTCCCTTGTCGCGAAAATCGATACGCCACGCAGCCCTCCGCTCATGTCGGCCGCCAGGGCCTGACCGCTCCCGAGTCGACACATTCCGTTTCGTGCGGCACAAGCCGGCACATCGAAGCGCAGCCCCCTGTAGGAGCGCGCTTGCGCGCGACATCTTTCGCCCCACCGCTACAGGCCCTGTTGCCATGAGGCGAACGGCGTCGCGCGCAGGGCGCGCTCCTACAGGCGAGCGGCTGCACTTAGCGCGCTCTCCCATCGTGAACCTCGTCGCTTGATGCGCGGGTGGGCAGGCCCTTGGTGCCGACATGAGCGGAGGGCCGCATGGCGTAGCGGTTTTCGCGAAAGCGGCGCTACGGCCCGGTCCGAAGGTCCGCGCCTGGCGGCCCCAAGGGCCTGCCCACCCGCAGCTTCCTCAACACACAAGAGCGAGGCGGCGTAAGCCGCTCAACACATGCATTCGCGCCAGCGAATGAACCGCTTAGGTAGGCGGCCGGGTCGCGAACCCTTCGCGCGCAAGCGCGCTCCCACAACGTCCGTGGCAACAAAAAAGGCCGCGATTGCTCGCGGCCTTTTTGTTACTGCGCCATCCCGATCAGCGCTTTTCGATCGGGGTGTAGGTCTGGTCTTCCGGACCCGTGTAGTTCGCGCTCGGGCGGATGATCTTGCCATCCTGGCGCTGCTCGATCACGTGTGCGCTCCAGCCGGAGGTACGCGCGATCACGAACAGCGGCGTGAACATCGCCGTCGGCACGCCCATCATGTGGTACGCCGATGCCGAGTACCAATCCAGGTTCGGGAACATCTTCTTCAGGTCCCACATCAGCTTCTCGATCTTCTCGGAGACCTCGAACAGGCGCGGGTTGCCGCCATCCGTGCACAGCTTGCGCGCGATCTCCTTGATGATCTCGTTGCGCGGATCGGACACCGTGTACACCGGATGGCCGAAGCCGATGATGATCTCCTTGCGCTCGACGCGGGCGCGGATGTCCGCCTCCGCCTCGGCCGCATCGCGGTAGCGCGCGATGATCTCCATCGCCACTTCGTTCGCGCCGCCATGCTTCGGGCCGCGCAGCGCGCCGATCGCACCGGTGATGCACGAGTACATGTCCGAGCCGGTGCCGGCGATGACGCGCGCCGTGAACGTGCTGGCGTTGAACTCATGTTCGGCATACAGGACGAGCGAACGATCCAGCGCGTGCGCGTGCAGGTCGCTGGGCTTGCGGCCGTGCAGCAGGTGCAGGAAGTGTGCCGCGATCGAGTCGTCTTCCGTCTCGGTCTCGATGCGCTTGCCGTTGTGGCTGAAGTGGTACCAGTACAGCAGGATCGAACCGAAGCACGCCATCAGGCGGTCGGCGATGTCGCGCGCGCCGGTGACGTTGTGGTCGTCCTTCTCCGGCAGCACGGTGCCGAGCACCGAGGCGCCGGTGCGCATCACGTCCATCGGGTGCGTGGCGGCGGGCAGCAGCTCGAGCGCGCCCTTCACCGGGGCTGGCAGGCCGCGCAGGCGCTTGAGCTTGGCACGGTAGGCGTTGAGCTCCATCCAGTTCGGCAGCACGCCGTGGACGAGCAGGTAGGCGACTTCCTCGAACGAGCCCTTCGCGGCCAGGTCGTGGATGTCGTAGCCGCGGTAATGCAGGTCGTTGCCGCTGCGGCCGACCGTGCACAGCGCGGTGTTGCCCGCGGTGACGCCCGACAGGGCAACGGACTTCTTCGGCTTCGGGCCCGTGGTGGTTGCGGTGTCGCTCATGCGTGACTCTCCTTAACCCTTCTGCGAGAACAATGCGTCGAGGCGACGCTCGTATTCGTGGTAGCCGATGCGGTCGTAGAGCTCTTCGCGCGTCTGCATCGTATCGATGACGTTGCGCTGGTGACCGTCGCGGCGGATGGCGGTGTAGACGTTCTCGGCGGCCTTGTTCATGGCGCGGAACGCGGAAAGCGGATACAGGACGATGCCGACGCCGACGCTGCCGAGCTCTTCGGTGCTGAACAGTGGGGTCTGGCCGAACTCGGTGATGTTGGCGAGCACCGGCACCTTCAGCGCATCGGTGAAGCGCTTGTAGGTCGGCAGGTCATAGGCGGCTTCCGCGAAGATCGCGTCGGCACCGGCCTCGGCGCAGGCGATGGCGCGCTCGATGGCGGCATCGACACCGTCGACGGCGATGGCGTCGGTGCGGGCGATCAGGAAGAAGTCCGGGTCGGTCTTCGCATCGGCCGCGGCCTTGACGCGGTCGACCATCTCGCTCGCCGTGACGATTTCCTTGCCCGGGCGATGGCCGCAGCGCTTCGCGCCGACCTGGTCTTCGATATGGCAGGCGGCTGCGCCGAACTTGATGAGGCTCTTGACCGTGCGGGCGATGTTGAACGCGCTCGGGCCGAAGCCGGTGTCGATATCGACCATCAGCGGCAAGTCGCACACGTCGGTGATGCGGCGGACGTCGGTCAGCACATCGTCGAGGGTGTTGATGCCCAGGTCCGGCAGGCCCAGGGAGCCCGCGGCCACGCCGCCGCCCGAGAGGTAGATGGCGCGGAAGCCGGCGCGCTTGGCCAGCAGGGCGTGGTTGGCGTTGATCGCGCCGATGACCTGCAGGGGCTTTTCAGCCGCGAGGGCGGCCCGGAAGCGGCTGCCGGCCGAGGGGGGCAAGGGCATGGAAAGTCTCCGCGTAAAGACCGGCATTTTAGCGCGGGGCGCGTGTAAAGGATTGTTGCGGTGCGGGGTGTGGGCCGGGCCTGGTGGCCCGGATCGCGCGCAAGCGCGCTCCCACAAGAGCACGGCGGTGCGGGGTGTGGGCCGCCCGGCCCTGTGGGAGCGCGCTTGCGCGCGATTACCCCAGCCGGTGGCCGCAGTCCGGCCCGCGGGCGATGGCCTTGCGAATCTCTTCCAGCGCGTTGGGATCATCCAGGGTCGAAAGATCCCCGGGATCGGTCCCCTGCATCAGCGCCTGCAACGACCGGCGCAACAGCTTCCCCGAGCGCGTCTTCGGCAGCGCGCTCACGACATAGACGCAGCCAGGCCTGGCGAGGGCACCCAGCAGTTCGACCACGCGACGCTCCATCGCGTGCGCGACATCCGCGGGGTCATCCGTGACGCCCTGCTTCAACGTGGCGAACACGGCGGGCAGCTGCCCCTTGAGCTCATCCGCGACGCCGACGACCGCCACCTCGGCGACCGCCCCCAGGGTCGCGACCGATTCCTCGATCTCGCGCGTCCCCAGCCGGTGCCCGGCGACATTGATCACATCATCGGTGCGGCCGAGAATGAAGGTGTAACCATCCGCATCACGCACGGCCCAGTCCAGCGAGCTGTACAGCAACTCCCTGAAGTGGCCGAAGTAGCTCCGCTTGTAACGCTCATCGTCGCGCCAGATGGTGGTGAGGCAACCCGGCGGCAGCGGCGGCTCGATCACGAGCACGCCCTTCTCCCCCGCGGGCTTGTCCTCGCCCGTGGCATCGTCGATCACCCGCATGCGATAGCCGAACGTGGGGAAACCGGGGGAGCCCGGCTTCACCGGCTTCATATCGAGGCCGGGCATGAGCGACAGCGCCGGCCAGCCGGTCTCGGTCTGCCAGTAGTTGTCGATCACCGGTTTGCCCGTGCCGCCGCTGAGCCAGTCGTAGGTCGGCTGGTCGAGCGGCTCGCCCGCAAGGAAAATCCACTTCAACGCGGACAGGTCGTACTTCTTCAGCCAGCCCGCATCCTGCTTTTTCAGCATGCGGATACCCGTCGGCGACGAGAACAGCGTGCGCACGCCATATTGCTCGCACAGCTTCCACCAGATGCCCGGGTCGGGATTCACCGGCGTGCCTTCGTAAAGGATCGCCGTGCAGCCACCAAGCAGCGGCCCGTAGACGTTGTACGAGTGGCCCACGGCCCAACCCACGTCCGACGTGCACAGGATGGTCTGGCCCGGCTGCAGGTCGAAAATCGCGGTCATCGACAGTGCCAGCGCGACTGCGTAGCCGCCGACATCACGTTGCACGCCCTTGGGCTTGCCGGTGGTGCCCGACGTGTACAGCAGGTAGCTCGGTTCGTTGGATTCGAGCCAGGTGACCGGCACCACCTCGTCGAGATGCGCTTCGCGATGCGCCGCGTAGTCGATGTCGCGCCCAGGCACCCACTGCATGCCCTTATCCAATCCACGATCCACGACAAGTACGTGCGCCGGTGGCGACACCGCCTCACGCAGCGCGGCGTCGACCAGTGGTTTGTACGGAATGACCTTGCCGCCGCGCATGCCCGCATCGGCGCAGATGAGCAGCTTCGGCTCGGCATCATCGATGCGTAGCGCGAGGTTGTGCGCGGCAAACCCGCCGAAAACGACGGAGTGGATGGCGCCGACCCGCGCGCACGCCAGCATCGCGAACACGGCTTCGGCGATATTGGGCAGGTAGATGACGACGCGATCGCCGCGGCCGACACCGAGTGCCTGGAGTATCGCGGCAAACGCGTTGACCTCGCGGTAGAGCTCGGCGTACGTGATCTCACGCGTAATGCCCGTTTCCGTCGAGACCGCGATGATCGCGGCCTGGTCGGCGCGCGCATCCAGGTGACGGTCGATAGCGTTGTGGCAGAGGTTGGTCATGCCACCGACGAACCAGCGGCGGAATGGCGGGTTGGACTGGTCGAGGATGTACTGCGGCGGCACCTGCCAGTCGATCAGGTGCGCCTGCGCGCCCCAGAACCCCTCGGGGTCGTCGACCGACTGCTGCCAGCTTTCCTCGTAGCCCATGGGCATGCCTCCTGTGGAGGCCTTCGAGGGTAGCCGAGCCGGGGATCGGGTGCCTTGCTACGTTGGTCGAGGGTCGCTATCGCGCGCAAGCGCGCTCCCACGAGGAGCCTGGAATACTGCATGTGGGAGTGAGCTTGCGAACGAGGCTCTTCCGCGGAACCGTCGCTCGCAAGCTCACTCCCACAGTTAGGTCGGTGGGCTGCTACTTCTTGCCCTGGCCGGGGCGGGCTACTTCGTACATCTCCCAGGAGATCTTCTTCAGCAGGGCCTGGCGGTCGTCGCCTTCGGTGTAGAGATCGAAGTGGGTCTTGCCGGGCAGGAAGCGGATGTCGTTCTTCGCGTGGAGGCCGTCGAGGGTGTCCTTGAGCAGCTTGGCCGAGCCTTCGAGATAGAACGTATCCGCGGTGCCGACGATGAGGTGGATCTTGCCGTCGAGGTCCGGCTTCAGCGCCGGCCACTGCGTGCGCAGGCGCTGGGCGATGTCGAAGTGATCGCGCCAGTAGGCGACGACATTGGCGTCGACGGCGCCCGTATCGCGGTTGAACATCGGCATCGGCCGGCCGTCCTGGCCGCGCGGCGAGAACACCCACTCGAACGACGCAAGCTGGCCGCCATAGGCTCCGAGCACGCGCTCGAGGCGGGCGAAGGTCTCGAACGTGGCGATGACCTTGCCGTCATCGCGAACCAGCGGGATCGCGCTGCCATCGGCATGCTTGTACGCATTGGCGTTGTTCGCGTACAGGTCGATGCCGGTGAAATCGTGGAAGTCGCTCGGGTCGGGCGAGGTGGACCACGTGCCGCCAAAGATCTTCGGATAGCGCGTCTGCAGCCACAGCGTCGCCCAGCCGCCCGACGAATGCCCGTTGAGGAAGCGCCCGCTGGTCTTGCCATCCATGCGGTAGCGCGTCTCAAGCCACGGGATGTATTCGGTGGTGAGCGCCTGGCCCCACGGCCCGTTGTTCACGGAATCGGCGAACTCGTGCGTGCCGGTCGGGCCAGATTCGTCGAGGAACACCCAGATCATCGCCGGCATCTGGTTCTTCGCCATCGCATCCCACACGTTGGCGATGGAGCCGGCATAGCGATCGAACCCACCGCCGAAGCCGTGGGTCACGTACACCACCGGATACTTCGCGGTGCCCTGCTCGTAGCCCGGTGGGGTCACCACCCAGGCGCGGATGGAAAGCGGGCGGCCGGCGAACGCCGTGAGCGCCTTGCTTTCGAGGACTTCCGCATGGGCATGCTTGCGCGCCTCGGGCAGCGCATCGCGCGTGGCCGGCGGTGCGGAAGGCGGCAGCTGCCAGGGGTCACGCTCGGGTACGGTCTTGCTCAGCTTGAGCACGGGAATGCTCCCACCCGCCGTGATCTTCACCGGGGTGACTTCGCTGATGAGGTCGCCCGCGCGACGGCCGCCGTAGTTGTAGTCATGGCCGACATCGAGCACGGCCTGGAACAGGTAATCGCCCGGCGGCAGGCTGGAGAAGCCCGAGGGGAACGCCTCGCCATCCGCGTCGAGGTCAACCGATTGACCCGGTGCGATCCAGCTGACATCGCGACCCGCGACGGCGACCGCCTGGGGCTGGAACGGATTGGTGTCGATCTCGGCGACCTTGCCACCCTTCCCTGCGCTTTTGGCCTTGTCGGCGGGCTCGGCGAACACCAGCAGGCGTCCCGAACTGCCCTTGTCGGTCGCGCCATCCAGCGAAACGCGGATGATTCGATGGGCCAGGGGCGCGCTATCGGCGTGCGCGGCGGCACCGCAGGCAAGGAGCGCAACGGCAAGGGCCGCGCGGGCGGGCGTGTGCTTCATCAGGATCTCCCTTCGTCCGGCCGCGGCGCGGCAACGCGTTCGATCCTGCCATGGCACCGGGGGGTGGGGAAATGCCGGATGGCATGGCCGCGAAAGGCTGGCGTGGCACCATGCTCCCCTGCTCAGCCAACCGGAGAATCCCGAACGATGGATGCCGAATGGATCAGCCGCCACGCCCTGAGCCTGTGGGGCGTGCTGCTCGTCGTGGCCCTGTTGGGCGCGGATGCCGCGTGGCGCCGCGCCGTGCGCCGCCGCGAGGGGCAGGATCCCGCCGCGCTGCGTCTGTTGCGCCCCACCACCGCCTTCGCGGTGGTAGTCGCGACGCTGGTGGTGGCCTCGGTCATCGCGGTCGAGGTCCGCGAGCAGGCCGGCCTGACGGTGTTCGATGCGCAGCTGGCCACCGACCTGAGGGCGAACATGCCACGTCCCCTGCTCCACGCCATCGCGTGGCTTACCCAGCTGGGCAATCCCATCGCGCTCGCGATCATCACGGCGCTGATGACTCTCGCCTTGCTCGTCCGCCGGCACCTGAGGCTTGCGGGCATCTGGCTGCTCGCCCTAGCGGGTACCGCCCTGATCAACTCCGGCCTGAAGGCCTGGTTCCAGCGCGAACGCCCGCTGCATGACCATGGCTTCGTCGTCGAGCACAGCTACAGCTTCCCCAGCGGCCACGCCTCGGGCTCCATGGTGTTCTACGGCATGCTCGCGTACCTGTTGCTCGTGCTTTGCCCGCCGCGCTTCCACCGGGGCATCGTGGTTGCCGCAGTCACGGTCATCACCCTCGTCGGTATCAGCCGCATCCTGCTCCAGGTGCACTACTTCAGCGACGTGCTCGCGGGCTATTGCACGGGCCTTGCCTGGCTGACGCTTTGCGTGGGCAGCGCTGAGTATTTTCGTATGCGAGAGGGCCGCGCGGCGGTCCAGTGATTTCATGCGGCCAACACGCCGCCGATGGTCTCGTTGGCGCATGGCCAACGACCTGCCCCTCTCCATCGTCATGAATGCCGGCTCCGGCCACGGGGACACCGAGGCCGCGCGCGACACGATCCGCACGACCCTGGAGGCGGCCGGGCGCCCGCACCGGTTCTTCCTGATCGATGAGTCGCATCCGATCCTCGAGGTCGTCGCCGAGGCGGCCGCCCACGCGAAGCAGGAGGGCGGCGCGCTGGTGGCTTCCGGTGGAGACGGCACGATCAACTGCGTGGCGGGTGCCGCATGGCGCGAACAGCTGCCGATGGGCGTGCTGCCGCAGGGGACGTTCAACTTCTTCGGGCGGACCCACAACATATCCGCGGACGCGCGCGAGGCCACCGAGGGCCTGCTACGCGGCACGCTGCGAAACGTGCAGGTCGGCATGGTGAATGACCGCCTGTTCCTGGTGAACGGCAGCCTGGGCCTGTATCCGCAGGTGCTCGAGGATCGCGAAGCGTGGAAGCAACGCTTCGGCCGGCACCGGCTCGTGGCGTTGTGGTCGGGCCTGGCGACGATGATGCGCGGCTACCGGCCGCTGCGTATCGAGGTCAGCGATGGCACGCGCACGCGCCAGCTCAGGACGCCCACGTTGTTCGTCGGGAACAACGCGCTGCAGCTCGAAATCATCGGCCTGCCCGAAGCAAGCGATGTGTTCCGCAACGATGGCACGCTGGCCGGGCTCGTGTTGAAGCCGATCGGCCGGCTGACCATGCTCGGGCTGATCCTGCGCGGCGCCCTGGGCAGGCTCGGCGATGCGGAGAACGCGGTGAGCTTTCCGTTCCGCGAGATCACGGTGCGGCCGAAGCACCACCGCCAGCGATTCAAAGTCGCCGTGGACGGCGAAATCGCATGGATGGATCCGCCCATCGTCTTCCGCGCGGCACCACGGCCGCTCGTGCTGATCACCGACGGCGAGCGCCAGCCCGGGGAGGACCCGGGTTGAGCCTTTTCATGCAGATTTCCGATCCGCATTTCGGCACGGAGCGGCCCGAGGTCGTGGAGGCCCTGCGCCGGCTGATCACGACGATGGCACCCGAGCTGGTCATCCTTTCCGGCGACGTGACCCAGCGCGCGCGTTCGGAACAGTTCGCCGCCGCACGCCGTTTCGTCGATAGCTATGCGCGCCCCACCCTGGTGATCCCGGGGAACCATGACGTGCCCCTGTTCAATGTGTTGGCCCGGGTATTCGATCCGTTCGGTGGCTACCGCAAAGCGTTCGGGAAGGATCTCGAACCGGTCCACGCCAGCGCCGATGCACTGGTGATCGGCGTGAACACCGTGCGCGCCCGTCGACACAAGGACGGCGAGGTGTCCGATGCGCAGATCGCCCGGGTCAGCGCGCGACTGCGTGCGGCGGATGACGCGCAGTTGCGCATCGTCGTCACGCACCAGCCGGTGCACGTCATCCGTGAGAAGGACAAGGCGAACCTGCTGATCAACCACGAGGCCGCGATCCACGCATGGGCCGCGGCGGGTGCCGACCTCGTGCTCGGCGGCCACATCCACCTGCCTTACGTACGGCCGTTGAATACGGAGCAGCGCGCACTGGCGAGCGAGCTATGGTCGGTGCAGGCAGGCACCGCCACCTCGACGCGCATCCGCGAAGGCATCAGCAATTCGGTGCACGTGATCCGCCACGATCCCGCATCGGATCGCTCGGTATGCCTGGTCGAACAATGGGACTTCGACGAAGGCCGGCAGGATTTCAAGGCCGGGCCGATGACGACGATTCCGCTGGAGCGCTATTCGCGCTGACCCGCCGATCGGCACCGTGCCTGTGGGAGCGCGCTTGCGCGCGATAGGGCTTGCGGCAGGACCATCGCGCGCAAGCGCGCTCCCACAAGAGGCTCCTACACATACTGCATCTTGCGGGCCATGCCGCCGTCGACGGTGATGTTCTCGCCGGTGATGAAGCCGGCCTGCGAGGAAAGCAGGAACACCGCGAGCGCGCCGATGTCCGGCGGAATGCCCGCGCGGCCCACCGCGTGCTGCGCATGGTCGGCCGTCGATAGCTTCGGCTTCTTCCGCGCCGAAGGTTTCTTCCAGTCGTCCACCACGATCCACCCCGGGTTGATCGCATTCACCCGCACCGGCCCGGCGCTGATCGCCAGCGCGTGGGTAAACGCGAGCATGCCGCCCTTGCTTGCCGCATACGCCTCGCTGTGCGGCTCGGACTGATGGGCGCGGGTCGAGGCGATGTTGACGATGGCGCCGTTGGCCTTTTTCAACGCGGGCAACGCGTGCTTGCAGCACAGGAACACGCCGCCGAGGTTCGTCTCCAGACGATGTTTCCAGTCCGCCCAGTCCATGTCCTCGATGGGCTTGTTGTGCGGATCGGCGATGCCGGCATTGTTCACCAGCCCATCGATGCGGCTGTAGCGGCGCAGTGCGCCCTCGACGAAGCGCTTGACGCTCGCCTCCTTCGCGACATCCAGCACGAAGAACGCGGCGCGATCGCCTGCCTGCCATTCGTCGAGGCAGGCCTTGCCCGCTTCGGCATCGAGATCGCCGATGACGACCGTGCCGCCGGCTTCCAGCACGGCCTGGGCGATGCCCTTGCCGACGCCCTGCGCGCCACCGGTGACCAGCACGACCCTGCCGGGCCATTCGCCCGTGGCGGCCTGGGGGACAGGCGATGCGTGTTTCGGTGTCACCATGGTGCGCTCCGGCAGTAAGGGCGGTGTGCACTCTATACCGTGCGCGCCATGCAGGTTACGTGGAGCGGTAGTAGTCCACGCTGCGATAGCTCCGCGCGTACAGGCCGAAGGCCAGGGCGGCCAGGCCAGCGAACGCCGCGAAGAAGAACATCTGGAATGCGGTGGCGCCGATGCCGGTATGGGCAATGCCAGCGAGCACCGCATCGTTGCGCACGCCCGCGTTCGCCAGCAGGACCCAGAGGTTGCCCACGGTGACGCTGAGCGTCCAGAAGCTCATCAGCGTTCCCTTCATCGCTGGCGGTGCCTGGCTGTAGGCGAATTCCAGGCCGGTCGCGGATACCAGCACCTCGCCCATCGTCAGGAAGACATACGGCAGGATCTGCCACGCGATGTGCACGGGGTTGCCGCCATCGAGCGCCAGCTGCAGCATGCCCACCACCACCCATGCGACCGCCGAGAGCGCGATACCCGCGGTCATCCGGCGCAGCGCCGTGGGCTCGATGCCGCGGCGGCGCAGCAGCGGGTAAAGCACCAGGTTGTTCAACGGGATCAACAGCAGGACCAGTGCGGGGTTCACCGCCTGCATCTGCGCGGGATGCAGCCACGCGGGGGCCTGCATGGCAGTAGCCTGGAGTACCCAGGTCGAAGCCTTCTGGTCGAACAGCGACCAGAACGGCGTGACCAGGGCGAACACCACGAGCACGCGCAGGACGACACCGACGCCTTCGATCGCTTCCGCGGGATGCAGGCCGCGTACGCGCTCCAGCTGGAGACGCGTACCAACCACCATGCCCGCGAGCAGCAGCACGAGCGCGACGCACAGCGTGGCGACGATGCCGAGCGTCGGCATGAGCGCCAGCGCACCGAGCGCGAGCACCAGCGATGCGACCGCCACGACGAGCCCCGGCCTGCCCTGCCCCGGCGCATGCGCCAGCAGCGCACTCTTCACGATCGGCCCGAAGCCGTGCGGATCGTGCCGCGTGGGCGGCACCATGACGTAATGCCTGCGCCCCATCCAGAAGACGATGGTGGCGATGAACATCAGCGCGCCTGGCAGGCCGAACGCCACCTTGGCGCCGTACTCGCGCAGGAAAAATGGCATGAGCAACGAGGCCAGGAACGAGCCCACGTTGATGATCCAGTAGAACGCATCGAACACGACCTTCGCGAGTTGCCGGTTGCTCTCGTCGAACTGGTCGCCGACGAAGGCGGCCACGCATGGCTTGATGCCTCCCGCGCCGAGCGCGATGAGGGCGAGGCCGGTGTAGAAGCCCGGCACGCTGTGCTCGAACAGGGCGAGGCAGAGGTGGCCCACGCAATACACCAGGCTCAGCCAGAGCACGGTGCGGTATTTGCCGAGGAAGCGGTCCGCCAGCCAGCCACCCAGCAGGGGGAAGAAATAGACGCCGATCACGAAGGCGTGGAACACGTCCTTCGCCTCCGCCGCCCGCGCTTCGGCGGGCAGGTAAGTCAGCAGGGACATGACCAGGAACGGGGTCAGGATGTTGCGCATCCCGTAGAAGCTGAAACGCTCGCAGCCCTCGTTGCCGATGATGAAGGGGATCTGGCGGGGTAGCCGGGCGCTCGGGGTGGCGTCGATTTCTAGGGCACTCATGGACTTACCGGGTGGCATGCAACAAAGGGCACGATCCTAAACGAAACGCTGAGGCCGGCCGCGCTACGCTTGGGGCCTGTCCACCCCCGGAGCCCCCATGCAACCCATCCCCGCTGGACTCATTGGCTACGGCACGGCAGGCGCTTTCTTCCATGCGCCACTGATCGCGGCGGCCGAAGGGCTGCGCCTGGCGGCGATCGGCAGCCGCCGCGTCGAGGAGATCTCGCGCGACTTCCCGGAGGCACGGGCGTACGAAAATCCTCAAGACCTGATCGGCGACCCGGCTATCGAGCTGGTCGTCATCGCCTCGCCGAACGATACCCACGCCGCCCTCGCCCGTGCGGCGCTGGAGGCCGGCAAGCACGTCGTGGTCGACAAGCCATTCACGCTGAATGCGGCCGAGGCGGAGGCCCTGATCGCCCTGGCGGCGGACCGGCGCCGGCTCATCTCCGTGTTCCAGAACCGCCGCTGGGATAACGACTTCCTGACCGTACGCCGCCTCATCGAGGATGGCCGGCTGGGCGAGGTCGTGTATTTCGAAGCCCATTTCGATCGCTTCCGTCCTGAGATCAAGCAAGGCTGGCGCGAGACCGAGGTGCCAGGATCGGGCCTGTTGTATGACCTGGGCGCGCACCTGATCGACCAGGCGCTCGTGTTGTTTGGCGTGCCACGCGCGGTCACCGCCGATGTCATGAAGCAGCGCGCCGCGGCGAAGGTCGACGATTACTTCCACGTGGTGCTCGACTACGGCCACCGCCGCGCGGTGCTGCACGCCTCCGTGCTCGTGCGCGATCCCGGCCCGCGGTATCTCGTGCATGGCGACGGCGGCAGCTTCGTGAAGTACGGCATCGATGGCCAGGAAGCGGCGCTGCGCGAAGGCAAGCGCCCGGGTGGCGCGGGCTGGGGCGAGGATGACCCGGCGATGTTCGGCCGCTTCACCGATGCCGACGGCAGCGCCACCACGATCGACACCCTGCCCGGGCGTTACACCGAGTATTACGAGGGCGTGGCAACGGCGATCCGTGGCGAAGGCGACCTGCCGGTGCTTGCGCAGGAAGCGCGCGACGTTATCCGTGTGATTGAAGCCGCGCAGATTTCAGCACGCGAGCGGCGGACGGTGCCGCTCTAGGAAGCGGAGACGCGGGGATCAATGATCCCCGGTAGCCACCGCCCGGCTACGATCGGAAACCCACCCGGACCACGACGGCGCATACAGCCGCGACCCGCACAGCCCGGCGTATTCCATCGCCAGCAGGTTGTGGCACGCGGTGACGCCCGAGCCGCACATGTGCACGACCTCCTCGGCGGCATGCGGCCCGATGATCGCTTCGAACGCCTTGCGCAGCTCCTCGGGGCGACGGAAGAAACCTTTCTCGTCGAGGTTGTCGGCGAACGGGCGGTTACGCGCGCCCGGCACATGCCCAGCGACCGGATCGAGCGGCTCGACATCGCCGCGATAGCGCGGCGCGGCACGGGCGTCGAGCAGTACAAACCGACCATTCGCCAGCCCGGCGGTCAGCTCTTCGGCCGACACGGTGCCTGCTTCATCGAAACAGGCCTCGACGCTGGTGGGCTCGCGCACGGGAACCCGGTTGTCGACGGGCAGCTTCGCTGCCAGCCATGCGGGCCAGCCGCCATCGAGCACGGCGACGTTGTCGAGGCCCGCCAGACGCGCCAGCCACCAGAAACGGGCCGCGGCGAGCGAACCGCCCGCGCTGTCATAAGCGATCACCTGGATATCGGGCCGCCAGCCGATGCGCGAGAGGAAGGCCTCGAAGGCGGCGCGCTCCGGCAACGGATGGCGACCGCGGCCATTCGCCGGCGTCTGCATATCGGCAAGGTCGCGGTCGAGATCCGCGCGTACCGCACCAGCGATGTGCGACTCGGTGTAGTTGCGCTCGCCCATCGTCCGGTCGGCAAGATCCACGCGGCAATCCACGAAGAGCACTTCATCGGCCGGCAGGTTCGCGGCGGCTGCCGCGTCGATCAGGGTGCGCGAAATCAGCATGGCTGGTGGCCCATCCGCTTCAACAGGTTGAACAACATGGACGCCGTGGCGCCCCAGATGCGATAGCCCGCGTGCAGGAACTCGACCATCTCGCGGTTATGCCCGCGGAAATCCATGCGGTAGCGACGCAGGTTCGCCGGATCGGTAAAGAACGCGAACGGCACTTCGAACACTTCGGCCACTTCACCCGGATCCGGCTTGAGCGGCGCATCGGCAGCGATCCGCGCCACCACCGGGGTGACGCTGAAGCCGCTGATGGTTTCCATGGCTTCGAGGTAACCGAGCGGCGTGACGTAGCGTTCGTCGAGGCCGATTTCTTCGCGGCTCTCGCGCAGGGCGGTCGCGACGACGTCGGCGTCGTCAGCCTCCACGCGGCCGCCGGGGAAAGCCACCTGCCCCGCGTGCTGCTGCAAGGTGTCGGTGCGCAGGGTGAACAGCACGTTCTGCTCGCGGTCGTCGCGGATGCCGATCAGCACCGCAGCGCGCCGGCGTGGCGTGTCGCCGATGAGGCGGACCATGTCATCGTGGTTCCAGCCGTGCGGACCGGGGGGCGCCTCAAGGGGCAGCAACGCACCGTGCAGCCGGGCCAGCAACTCGTCCATCAGCCAGCCTGCCGGTGTGGGAGCACTTCGTCCATGATCCAGAGCTTTTCCTGGTCACTGAGCGTGCGCCATGCAGCGATCTCGCCACCGGTGCGCAGGCAACCCATGCACAGGCCGCGCGCATCGAGCCGGCACACACCGGTACAGGGCGTCAGGGGAAGGCTGGCGGTGGGCGGCGGCGGGAGGGTGGCCATGTCACCGGCCATTCTAGCGCGGCCGGCTTACTGGCGGATGTCCACCAGTTCGATCTCGAACACCAGCGCCTCGTTGGGGCCGATGCGCGGCAGCTCGCCCCGCTCGCCATAGGCCAGCTGCGGCGGGATCACCACTTTCCACTTGTCGCCCACGTGCATGCGCGGGATCACGTCCTGCCAGCCGGGGATCACGCGGTTGACCGTGAAGGTGACGGGCTTGCCATGCGCATACGAGCTGTCGAACTCGGTGCCATCGATCAGCGCGCCACGGTAGTTCACGACCACGGTGCTGGTGACCTGGGCCTGCGGGCCGTGCCCGCGCGCCAGCACGTTGTACTGGATCCCCGACGGCAGCGTGACCACGCCGGGCTTCGAGCGGTTCTTCGCCAGGAAATCCGCACTGCGCTGGGCGTTGGCCGTGGCGACGCGACGGAACTCCACGACGGAATCGCGCTGGACCTTCGCATCGAAGTTGACCAGTTGCTGCTGCATCACATCGATGGGCACGCCTGGCGCACGCTTTGCGTAACCATCCTGCAGGGCCTTCACCAGGATGCCGATATCCACGTCGGGCTGGGCGCTGTTCGCGAACTGCGTGCCGATCTGGTAGCCGATGGCGTACGAGAGCTTGGTCTTGTCGATGGCCGGCGCACCCGGGGCCGGCGCCGGGGGCGCGGACTGGGCGATGGCCGTGCCGCAGCACAACCCCATGGCGATGACTAACAGACGCGAGGGTGACATCCCGTTCTCCGTGGACCCGGATTCCCGGGCACGCGTGGAGGATAGTCCATCGACGCCGGCCCGTGCCCGTATGAGCTAAGACGCCGTTCGGGGGCCAAGAGTTCCCCTGTTACCATCCGTGGTCTTTCCCCCACGCCGGAATCACCATGACCTTCCGCACCCTGAGCACCGCCGACCGCGGCGCTGTCCGCACGATCACCGTCAACCGCCCCGACAAGCTCAACGCGCTCAACCGCGAGACCATCGGCGAGCTGACCCTGGCGTTCAACCAGGCCCGCCAGGATGATGCCGTGCGCGTGGTGGTGTTGGCGGGCGCGGGTGAGAAGGCCTTCGTGGCCGGTGCGGACATCGCCGAGATGACCTCGCTGACGCCGGTGAAGGCGCAGGAGTTCTCGCATGCCGGCCAGGCCCTGATGCGCGGCATCGAGCGCCTCGGCAAGCCGGTGGTGGCGAAGATCCAGGGTTATGCGCTGGGCGGCGGCATGGAACTGGCCATGGCCTGCCACCTGCGCGTCGCCAGCGAGAAGGCGAAGTTCGGCCAGCCTGAGATCGGCCTCGGTCTCATCCCCGGTTTCGGCGGCACGCAGCGCCTGACCCGTCTCACGGGCCGCGGCGTCGCGCTCGAACTCTGCCTGCTCGGCCAGCAGATCGATGCCGCCCGAGCCGAACGACTGGGCATCGTCACGCGCGTCGTGCCTGCCGATGAACTGGATGCCAGCGTCGACGCCATGGCCGACCAGCTCGCCGCCGCGGCACCGCTGGCGCTCAGGGGCATCCTGGAAACGATCATCGAAGGCGGCGAATGCGCGCTCGACCAGGGGCTGGCGTTTGAAACGCAGGGCTTTGCCATCGCGTTTTCGACGGAGGATATGCGTGAGGGTACGGCGGCGTTCCTTGAGCGCAGGAAGCCAGCGTTCCACGGGAAGTAACCGCGTAGCGGTGGCATCGCGCGCAAGCGCGCTCCCACAAGAGCCTGCGCAGGGTCATCTCCTGCTGTCACCGGTGGCCGCTTGCGCGGCATCGCGCGCAAGCGCGCTCCCACAAGAGCCTGCGCAGGTTTTTTGTGGGAGCGCGCTTGCGCGCGATCAGCCTGCCGCAGACTGCATCACGGGTGCCCGCGGTAATTCTTCTCGCCCGCTGTGATTCGCACATCCAGGCGGTTTTCCGGCGGGGCCAGCGGGCACGTTGCGTAGGGCGTGAACGCGCAGGGCGGGTTGCGGGCTTCGTTGAAATCGAGCACCAGCTTGCCGTCCTTCGCCAGCGGCGTATCCAGGAAGCGCGCGGCGCCGTACGTTTCCTTGCCGCTCGTCCGGTCACCGAACACGAAGAACAGCGAGTCCGGTTCTTCCTGGATCGGATACAGCTCAAAGGTCTGGCCGTCCCGCGTGAACACCGCCTTGCCGGGCACCTTTTCCTTGTCGATGGTGCCGAGCACCGAACCGATCTCCAGTTCGTGCGGCGGATCGAACGGCACCCAGTCGGCGACGACGCGCCACGACGGATCGATCGGAAAATAGTCCAGGCCGAGGAAGTGCGTGCGGGTCTCGGCGTTCTCGTCCTTCACGCGCAGCGCCTTGCGCCCATCGCGCGCGATCACGAAGAACTGCGCTGAGCCGAAGCGCACTTCGGTGGGCTTGTGCCCGGGCGCATCGTCCACGAGCGTAGCGCGCTCGACCTCGCGGCCATCGACCAGCGCGCCGCTGTTTTTCGCCAGTTCGATCGTCGCCGTACCGCTGTCATCCAGGGTGATCGTGCCCAGGTGCGCAGGACCCGCCTTGAGGACGATGTCGTTATCGGCGGCACTGCCAATGCGGTTCGCCCCAGGCTGCAACCACTCGAGACCGATGAGGCTGAGCCAGCCATCCGGCGCGGTGAGCGTGGCGAGGCGTTCGGCGCGGGCCTTCTCGACCGAGGCCTTGAGGTCGTCGGCGGCGAAGGCGTGGCCGCTGACCACGGCGACGGCGGAAGCGAGGGCGAGCGTGCGGATCATGGTTAACCTCATGGACGTTGTCTCCTTGTGGGAGCGCGCGTGGGCGCGATCGCGCGCAAGCGCGCTCCCACAGGGGTGGCGGCTTATCGGCCGCGCAGGAAGAGTTTGTCGAGTTCGGCGAGCGAGAGTTGCACCCAGGTCGGGCGGCCGTGGTTGCACTGGCCGCTGCGTTCGGTGGCTTCCATCTCACGCAGCAAGGCGTTCATTTCCGGCAAGCCCAGCCGGCGGCCGGCGCGCACGGAACCGTGGCAGGCCATCGTCGAGAGCAGCTCGTTTTCGAGTTCCTCAAGGCGGCGCGAGCTACCGTGCGCGGCGAGTTCGGCGAGCACATCACGGGTGAGCTGCGCGACATCCGCACCTTCCAGCAGGGAGGGAATACGCCGCACCACCACACCGGACGGCCCGCTGCGCGACAGCTCGAGGCCCCAGTCGGCCAGGGCTTCGGCGTGCTCCTCCGCAGCGGCGGCTTCCTTCGCGCTCACGGCGATCGACAGCGGCACCAGCATCATCTGCGAACGCAGGTTCGCGGTGACACGGCCGTTCTTGAGCTTCTCGTAGGTGATGCGTTCGTGCGCGGCATGCATGTCGACCAGGACGAGGCCGTGCGCATTCTCCGCAAGCACGTAGATGTTTTTCAGCTGCGCGATGGCATAGCCCAGCGGCGGGATGTCATCGCCCTGCTCCGGGTCCTGCGCCAGCGTTGGCGACCACGCGGCGGACGGGCGCGGCGCGAAACTCGCGGGCGCGCTATTCGCACTGCCCATCAGCGTGGCGTAACCGGCGAGCGGCTCCTCGCGCACGCCCAGGTTCAGGCGCGACTGGCTGGCGGACTGCGGCCATGCGGGCATCGATGCCGCGGATGGCATGGGCTGCGACGCGCGGCTCTCATAGCCACCGCTGGCAAACGCGGCAACAGGCGCCGGCGCCTCCTGCGGCGCGGCGCCGGCACGGGTCTGGGCGAGCGCTTCGTGCAGCGTGCGGAACAGGAAATCGTGGATCAGGCGCTGCTCGCGGAAACGCACCTCGCTCTTCGCCGGGTGCACGTTGACATCGACGCCGGCGGGGTCAACGTCGAGGAACAACACGAAGACCGGATGGCGGCCGTGGAACAACACATCGGCATACGCCTGGCGCACCGCGTGGGCGACGATGCGATCGCGCACCAGCCGGCCGTTGACGTAGAAATACTGCTGGTCCGCGGCCGAACGCGATGCGGTCGGCAGGCCGACCCAACCGGCGAGACGCATGCCGGCGGCCTCGTGTTCGACGCGCAAGGCCTGGCCCGGGAAGTCCGGCCCCAGCACTTCGGCCACGCGCGCGAGCGCCGCGTGTTCATCGCGCGCCGGCTTGAGCATGCGCACGGGTTTGCCGTTGTGGCTGAGGCGGATCTCGACGCCTTCGCGCGCCAGCGCCAGCGACTTCAGCAGATCGTCGATGTGCGCGAATTCCGTGCGCTCCGCGCGGAGGAACTTGCGCCGTGCGGGCACGATGTAGAACAGGTCGCGCACTTCGATCGTCGTGCCAGGCGGATGCTGCGCGGGCCGTGCATCGGTGTATTTGCCGCCATCCACTTCGATCCGCCACGCCGCATCCTGGCCGGCATGGCGCGACGTCAGCGAGAACCGCGCGACCGACGACACGGACGCCAGCGCTTCGCCGCGGAAACCCATGCTGGCGACGCGCTCCAGGTCGTCGAAGCTGGCGATCTTGCTGGTGGCATGCGAGGCCACCGCGAGGGACAGTTCATCGCGCGGAATGCCGCCGCCATCGTCGCGCACGCGGATCAGCCGCACGCCACCCTGCTCGATATCCACCTCGATGCGGCGGGCGCCGGCATCGATGCTGTTTTCGACGAGTTCCTTCACCACCGAGGCGGGACGCTCGATGACTTCACCCGCCGCGATCTGGTTGATCAGCTCGGGCGGAAGGGGACGGATGGGCATGGGACTGGCCTGACTGCACTTTCAGGCCAAGAGGATATCAGCCGGAAGGGATGACCATCACGGTGCCGACCCGCACGGTGTTGTCGTTCATCTTGTTGGCCATTTTCAGCGCGCCCACGGAAATACCGTACTGCTGGGCGATGCCGGTAAGGGTTTCGCCACGGCCCACGCGGTGCAGGTCGCGGATGTTGTCGTCGGCGCGACCGCTGGATCCCTTCTTCGCGGGCGGATCGGCCTTTGCGATGGTCTTCGGCGTCTTCACCGGCGCAGCCGGCGCTTTCGCGCTGGCCTTGCTTGCCGGCTTCGTGTCGGCGCTGTCATCGCCACCATCGACCGGCTCAACCGGCGCAGGCGCCGAGGCGACGTAGGTGCCGTTGCGGCGCGCGGCCTGGGCGGCGAACCACGTACCCGGCGGGGGCATGGATTCGAAGTAGTTACGCACGCCGCCGAGCACCGCGTTGGCCAGTTCCTCGCGGTGGCCCTGGTCGCGCAGGCGCCGCTCTTCCGAGGGATTGGTGATGAAGGCGGTTTCGACAAGGATCGACGGCACGTCCGGCGAGCGCAGCACCACGAAGTTGGCGCGCTCCACGTAGCCGCGATGGGTCGGGCCCAGGTGGCCGAGCGCCTTCAGCACGTTACCGGCGATCTGTTCGGAGGCCTGCATGGCATAGCCCTGCTGCAGGTCGAGTAGGACGGCGGCGAGCGAATCGTCCTTGTCGTCCAGCGACACGCCGCCGACCAGGTCGGCGCGGTTTTCGCGGTCGGCCAGCCAGCGCGCGGCTTCCGAGGTCTTGCCGCGCGGGGAAAGCACCCACACGGACGAGCCCTTGGCGTCGCTGTTCTTGAACGCATCCGCGTGGATCGAGACGAACATATCCGCGTTGTGCTCGCGGGCGATCTGGTAGCGCCGCTTCAGCGGGATGAAGTAATCGCCATTGCGGGTGAGCACGGCCTGCATGCCGGGCTGGCGGTTGATCTGGTCGGCGAGCTCACGGGCCACCATGAGGGTGACATCCTTCTCGCGCAGGCCGGTGGCGCCCTTCGCGCCCGGGTCTTCACCGCCGTGGCCGGCATCGATGGCGACCACGACCTTGCGCGCGCCAGCCATGGGCGGCGTGCCGGCGGGCACGGTCTTGCCGCGGCCCTTCGGGCTCGCCGTGGCGATCGGGGCATCGGCCGGTGCGTAGGCCACGGCCTTCGCCACGGAGGGCGTGTCGTCGTCAGACGGGGTGTTGTCGCCAGGGTCGGACTGGCCGCCGGGGTACAGGTCCAGCACCAGCCGGTAGCCGTAGTCGCCGGCCGGCTTCAGCAGGAAGCTCTTGGGCTTGGCCTTCGGGTCCACCATGGCGGTCATGCGGGCGGCGGCGCCCTGCTTGCCCGTGCTCATGGACTTGAACAGGCCCTGCCCGCCCGGCGCGGAAAAATCCGACGCGACGGAGGTGCCGGCAATATCCAGCACCACGCTGCCCGGGGTATCGCCCTGGGACATCTTGTAGGTGGCCGGACCGGAAAGATCGAAGACGACGCGCGTGTACTCGGGGCCAGCCCAGACGCGCGCGGCCTTCACGTCAGCCGCCTGCGAGGCGGCAGGCGCCAGCGTCGCGACGGCGGTCACGCACGCAAGAAGCCCTAGTTTGCTAGTGATTCCCCTCATATGGCCCGGATTGAACTCCATGCGCCCGCGGATTGCAAGATTTTTTCCCTTGCTAATCCATAACCTGCGAACACTTCGTCAACGTCCATACAGGAATGCGCGGCAACCGGTGAGATTTCTCGTGGGATCTTGCGGCTCACAGGCACTACAGGGCGGCGACGATTCTCTGGCCCATCGCTGTATGGGGATGGAAGGTCACGGCGCGGCCGGTGCCTTCGTGGCGGAAGCTGAGTTCGAGGTCCACCGGCGGCAGCGCGCCTGCCCCGCGTTCGGGCCATTCCACCAGCACGATGGCGCCCGGCTCGGCCAGGCTGTCGAGGCCGAGCCATTCCAGCTCGCCCGGATCGGCAATGCGGTACAGGTCTAGGTGGAACGCGCGGCGCTCGCCGAGCTCGTAGCCCTCGACGAGGCTGTAGGTCGGGCTCTTGACCCGTTCGCCCACGCCCAGCGCCTGCAGGAACGCGCGGGCGAAGGTGGTCTTGCCGGCGCCGAGGTCGCCGTGGAGGAAGGCCACGAGGCCATCCGGCAGGGCCTTGGCCAGTTGCTGGCCCAGGGCGATCGTCGCGGCCTCATCAGGCAGGATCAGTTCCATCAGGCCTCCAGGCCGTTGACGAGCCGGCGCAGCGGCTCGAGCAGGTCGCCGGCGAGCAGGCCACGCTCGCCATGGCGCGCGGCGACATCGGCGGCCCGCGCATGCAGCCCGACGCCCAGGCAGGCCGCTTCGAACGGCGAGCAGCCCTGGCCGAGCAGGCCCGCGATGATGCCGGTGAGGGTATCGCCCATGCCACCGCTGGCCATGCCGGGGTTGCCCCAGGGGCACACCGCCACGTCGCCCTCGGGCGAAGCGATGAGGCTGCCGTTGCCCTTCAGCACCACGACGGCTTCGTAACGGCGGGCCAGGGTGCGAACCGCGCTGAAGCGGTCGGCCTGCACTTCGGCGGTGCTCGTGCCGAGCAGGCGCGCCGCCTCGCCCGGATGGGGCGTCAGCACGATGCGCGCGGGAAGCACCCGCGGCTCGGCATGCAGGAGGTTCAGGCCATCGGCGTCGAGCACGGTGGGCTTGCCCGCGTCGAGCGCGGTGGTCCACAGGGCATGGCCCCACGCCGCCTGCCCGAGGCCAGGGCCCAGGGCCACGACCGAGGCCTTGTCGAGCATCGGCTGGAGCGTCTGCGGGCCATCCACCGCGTGCGCCATGAGTTCGGGCCGGGCGGCATTCATCGCCAGGACGTTCTGCTCACGGGTCGCCACGCTGACGAGGCCCGCGCCGGTACGCGCCGCGGCTTCCGCCGCCATGCGTACGGCGCCGCCGGTGCCGTGGTCGCCGCCGATCGCCAGCACATGGCCGTTGCTGCCCTTGTGTGAATCGCGCGGCCGCGCAGGCAGCCCCTTTGGGGTCAGCAGGGTGGCGTCGGCCGGCTCGAGGATCGATGCCGGCAAGCCCAGCGGGTGCAGCACGACTTCCCCGGCGAGCTCAGAAAGGTGGGTATGCATGCCGCGCTTGTGGACGATGAAGGTGGCCGTCGCTGCAGCGCGCACGGCGACGCCCGGGCAGGCGCCCGTATCGGCCGACAACCCGGACGGGATATCCAGCGCGAACACGGGGACATCCGCCGCGTTGATCGCCTCGATGGCGCGCTTCGCTTCGCCCTCCGGGGCCCGATTGAGACCGGTGCCGTAGATGGCATCGACCAGCACATCGGGCACCGCCAGCGACTCGTCGTCGTCGGCGACCGTGAGCGTGCCGCCCGCTTCAAGGAAAGCCTGGCGCGCCTCGAAGGCATCGCCGCCGTCTTTCGGCTCGCCCAATGCCACGAGGTCGACCTGCAGACCCGCTACCAGGGCGTCGCGGCCGACCAGGTATCCATCGCCGCCGTTATTGCCGCTGCCGCAGACGATCCGCAGCCGACGGGCCTCTGGCCAGCGCCGACGGAGTTGGGCGAACGCGGCCGCCGCGGCGCGCGACATCAGCTCGAAGCCCGGGATGCCCAGCTCATCGATCGCGCGGCGGTCGATCGCGCGGGCCTGCGCGGAGGTGAACAGGGCGGTATCGCGGTGTGGGGCGCTCATCCTGAGGATTATAGGTGGGCCAAGTAGAATGGATGCATGCCCGTTTCCACCGACATCGACTACCCGGCCCTCGCCAGCGACATCAAGCGCTGGGCGCGCGAGCTCGGCTTTGCAGACGCGGGGATCGCGGGCACCGAGCTCGGCCACGATGAGGCCTACCTGGAGCGCTGGCTGGACGACGGCCACCACGGCGAAATGGACTACATGGCCCGTCACGGCACCCGGCGCAGCCGGCCCGCGGAGCTGGAGCCCGGCACCTTGCGCGTCATCTCGGTGCGCATGGATTACATCCCGCCCGGTACCGCGAATGCCTGGGATGTCATCAACGATGGCGAGAAGGCGTACATCGCCCGCTACGCACTCGGCCGCGACTACCACAAGGTCATGCGCAATCGCCTGCAGAAGCTGGCGTCGCGCATCACCGAACGCATCGGCGAGTTTTCCTACCGCGCCTATGTCGACTCCGCGCCCGTCCTCGAAAAAGCCCTCGCCCGCAACGCAGGCCTCGGCTGGATCGGCAAGCACACGGTGGTCATCAACAAGCGCGCCGGGTCGTACTTTTTCCTCGGCGAGCTCTACACCGACCTGCCGCTGCCCGTGGATGAGCCCGCGACGGCGCACTGCGGCAGCTGCCGCAAATGCATCGACATCTGCCCGACCCAGGCGATCGTCGCACCGTACCGGCTCGATGCGCGCCGCTGCATTTCGTATCTCACGATCGAACTGAAGGGCAGCATCCCGGAGGAGTTCCGCGCGCCGATGGGCAACCGCGTGTTTGGCTGCGATGACTGCCAGCTGATCTGTCCGTGGAACAAGTTCGCGCAGGATGCGACCGAGCCTGACTTTGCGCCGCGGCATAGCCTGGATGGGCCCAAACTCGTTGAGCTGTTCGCGTGGAGCGAAGCGGAATTCCTCGCACGCACCGAGGGCATGGCGATTCGCCGGACCGGGTATGAGGGCTGGCTACGCAACCTGGCGGTGGGCCTGGGGAATGCGCCCACCACGGATGAGGTGGTGGACGCCCTGCGCGCGCGAGCCGATAACGACTCGGCGGTGGTGCGTGAGCACGTGGCATGGGCGCTGGCCCGCCACGGCCACTGACGCAAGTTCGAGAGTCGCCGCCGCTCGTCAGGGGCCAGGCATCGAATGCGACTGGGGCGCCACTGGTTGCTGTTGCACGGCCTGTTGCTGCGACGCGGCCTGCTGTTGGGCCGTGTGCTGGTGGTTAGCCTGCTGCGCGCGCTCCGCGACGGCTTGCCATGCGGCGCTGCTTTGCTCGATCGGCATGTTGACGGCCTGTTGCGTGGACGCCTCCGCGATGCGCTTGTGCGGCGAATCCAGCGGGCCTTCCACGGCATACGCTTTCGACGCATCCGCGTTGAGCACGACGTGATCGACGGACTTCAGGCCCTGCTCGCGTGCCGCCACGGTCAACGCGCCCGCAAGGTTGTCGCTCTGCCGGTCGGGCGCCCTGCCATGCTGCGCATCGAGCCGATGCACGGCGCCCTGCGTTTGCCTGAACAGCGCATGGTCCGGGTGGTCCGCGTGATCCAGCGTGACCGGTGCCGAACCCGGCGTCATGGGCTGATAGACGTGCGAGGTGGCCGAATCGCGGAAGTTACGTTGCGTCGGCGGCTGCGTGCTGGTGTCGAGATAAGGCATGGCATTTTTGTTCGCGCCAAGGTCAATACCGTTCTGCGCCATGACATCCGGGTTCAGGTGGAGTCCCTTCAGGTCGAGGGCCATGGGCGCCTGCCCATTCCCGTAATGGCGCTCGTACTGCACGGCCACGCCCGTCGCCCAGGCGCCGTAGTAATTCGCGTACGACGAATTACCGTTATGCCCCAGGGTCGATGACCGGTCGAAGTAGTTCTTGCCCATGCCTTCGATATTGGCCGGCGTGGACGGCATGCTGAGATCGGCGTTCACCGTGAGGTTCGAACGCATGCTGTAGGTCGCGGGCAACTGGCTGCGATCGACATGGATGAAATCATCCATGCGCCCCGGGTTGCGCTTGTAGATGTCTTCGAGCGTGGGCGCGGGCGCGTGGTTCTTCTGTGCCTCGAGCCGCGCGGCGCTGACCGTCGCGTTCCATCCGGAGATCTCGGCGCCAGCCTCGTCGCGGCGGCTTGCGGCGATCACATCGCCCACCGGCTTCGTGTAATCGTGCGGCGTCGTCTTCGATTGCGCGACGGCTTGCAGGTCGTGGGTGAACTGCGTATTCGCCTTCGCGATGTCCGCTGCATTGAAGCCGTGCTGCAGCTCATGGCCGAGCACGAACGTGGCTTCCGATGCATCGTACTTACCGCCCGCCGGGGTCGAGAGACTGGTGAGCGGCAAACGCATTTCATGTGCACCGGCGTTGTATTCGCCGCCGGCATGCGGATTGTTCAGGGCGACGATGCGCTGCAAATGGCCCGCATCGACCGCACGGTTCACTTCATCGACCAGCGCAGGCGAGGCGTTGATCGTATCGGTGAGGTTCTTCAGCTGGTCGGGGGTGACTCCAGGCTCTTTCCCGAACGCCTGGAGGACTGCTTCGGCTTTCGCGTTGAGTGGCATGGGCCCGCCCCCTTTCAGCGCACCAGGACCATGTGCACGCAGGCGCCCGCGGCGTCCGCGCCTTCGGCGACCAGGGGATAGACCTCGACATGCTGTCCCGGCCGATCGAACGCATCGTAGGTCCAGCGGCCGTGCTCGCCGTGTGCGCTCTGGCGTTTGAAGCCCATGCGCTCCAGTTCCTGCGTGAAGTGGCCGAAATCGGGCGTGCAGATCGGCGTCGCGGACGGCCGGTCTTCGCCCACCGGGGAGAAGATCAGGTCGACGCGCGGCCCCACCGTGCCGACCTGCTGCCGCTCGACACTGAAGGCCCAGCCACCGGAAAGTGGCTGTGCATAACCGAAGTGATCCGTGCTGAGGCGCTTGATCGGCAGCCCCAGGCGCTCGCCCATGGCTTCGGGCGTGAGTTCCGCGACCGATGGCGTCGTGCGAATCAGTTCCAGCATGCCGTGCATGGCCTGCTCGGCGGTGACGTGGGCGGCGGACGCGTTCATGCGGGGTGTCTCCTTCGCTTCGGTAGCGTGCGTGAGCGGGGCCGAGGCGGCCAGTAAGGTGGCGAGGGCCAGCCGCATGGGCTGGCCGCACAAACCGGGGTGGCGCAAGCGTTGCCGGGGCATCGCGACTCCTTCCATGGCCGCCAGTTCGCGGCCCGCCCGAGCGTAGCAAAAGCCTTGCTGCGATTCCGGCACCGTGTCTCGGTTCGTTCAGCCCCGGCCACGCCCTGCCGCACGTTGCCATACCACCATGGTCGGATGGGCCGTGCCTCGATGCGGGTGGGAAAATAAGCGGTCCCCCTCCGCAGCACCGGCTCTCCCCATGTCTTCCGATCGCATCCGCTCCTCCCTCCTGCGCGACCGCGTGGTCAGCGCGGAGGCCGCCGCCGCCTTCATCCAGCCCGGCGAGACCGTGGCCATGAGTGGTTTCACGGGCTCGGGGTATCCGAAAGCCGTGCCACTGGCACTCGCCCGCCGCATCGAGGATGCGCACGTGGCCGGCCAGGCCTTCCGGATCCGCCTGATGACCGGCGCCTCCACCGCGCCCGAACTGGATGGCGCCCTGGCCAAGGCCGATGGCATTGCACTGCGCATGCCGTTCCAGACCGACCCGGATGCGCGACAGCGGATCAATGCGGGCACGCTCGATTACATCGACATCCACCTGAGCCACGTCGCGCAGCACGTGTGGTTCGGCTTTTACGGCGAGATCGATACCGCCGTGGTCGAGGTCGCCGGTATTCGCGAGGATGGCTCGCTCATCCCGTCCACCTCCATCGGCAATAACAAGACGTGGCTGGACCTGGCGAAGAAGGTGATCATCGAGGTCAACGACTGGCAGCCGGAAGGGATCGACGGCATGCACGATGTGTACTACGGCACCGCCCTACCCCCACAGCGCAAGCCGATTCCCCTGTTGCAGGCCGACGACCGCATCGGCGAAACGTCGTTGCGCGTGGATCCTGACAAGGTCGTGGCCGTCGTGCGCACGCACGGCCCGGATCGCAACAGTCCCTTCGCACCGGTGGACGTCACGAGCAAGCGCATCGCCGCGCACCTGATCGAGTTCCTCCAGCACGAGGTGAAGAAGGACCGGCTGCCGGCCAACCTGCTGCCGCTGCAGTCGGGCGTGGGCAACATTCCCAATGCCGTGCTGGCAGGCCTTTCGGAAAGTGGCTTCCGTGACATGGCCGCGTTCACCGAGGTGATCCAGGATGGCATGCTCGACATGCTGCGCGACGGCGTATTGCGCGTGGCGTCATGCACCGGGTTCGCGTTGAGCCCGGCCGCGAACGAAGAGTTCAAGCGGAATATCGAGTTCTACCGCGAGCGGATCATCATGCGCACGCAGGAGATCTCGAATCACCCGGAACTGGTGCGCCGGCTCGGCTGCATCGCGATGAACGGGATGATCGAAGCCGACCTTTACGGCAACGTGAACTCCACGCACGTGATGGGCAGCAAGATCATGAACGGCATCGGCGGCTCGGGCGATTTCGCGCGCAACAGCTTCCTGTCGATCTTCCTCAGCCCGAGCACGGCGAAGAACGGCAGCATCTCGGCCCTGGTTCCCATGGTGAGCCACGTGGACCACACCGAGCACGACGTGTCGATCATCGTGACGGAACACGGCCTGGCCGACCTGCGCGGCCTGCCGCCGCGGCATCGTGCGCGGCAGATCCTCGACCATTGCGTGGACCCGTCGTACCGGGCGCAGCTCGAGGACTACTTCGACCGGGCCTCGCGGGCGAGCTTCGGCAAGCACACGCCGCATCTGCTGCCCGAGGCGCTGTCGTGGCACCAGCGGTGGCTGGACACGGGGACGATGCTGGGCTGACGGCGATGCGGGAGTGAGCCTGCGAACGATGCTCTTTGACGAAGAGCTATCGCTCGCAAGCTCACTCCCACAGGTGGGCTACCGGATGGGCTACCGGATGGCTTACGCCATGCCGCCCGATTTGCGAACAATAAGCATGGCCAGTTCGAGTGACTGCTCGTAGTTCAGGCGAGGATCCACCATCGACTTGTAGGCGCGGTCGAGGTCCTGCTCGACGAGGCCGCGGGCGCCGCCGAGGCATTCCGTTACGTTCTCGCCCGTCAGCTCCAGATGCACGCCACCCAGGCGCGTGCCGGCGGCCGCGTGGATATCGAAGGCCTGGTCGAGTTCGCCGGCGATGTTCGCGAAGCGGCGGGTCTTGTAGCCGTTGCTGGTGCTCTCGGTGTTGCCGTGCATCGGGTCGGCGACCCAGAGCACCCGGCGCCCGTCGCGCTTCACCGCCTCGAGCAGCGGCTGCAACTGGGTGGCGATCTTGTCGTTGCCCATGCGGTGGATCAGGGTCAGGCGGCCCGGCTCGTCATTCGGGTTCAGCACGTCAATCAGGCGCAGCAGGTCGTCCGGCTGCACGGTCGGGCCAACCTTCACCGCGATCGGGTTGCGGATGCCGCGGAAGTACTCCGTATGCGCGCCATCGAGCGCCGCCGTGCGCATGCCGATCCACGGGAAATGGGTGGACAGGTTGAACCAGCCGTCCTGGCGCGGCACCTGGCGGGTCAGCGCCTCTTCGTAGTGCAGCAGCAGGGCTTCGTGCGAGGTGTAGAAATCCACGCGCGAGTAGCTGGAGATCGACTGCCCGGCCAGCGTTTCCATGAAGCGCAGCGAGTCACCGATGCTGGCGACCATGCGCTTGTACTCGGCGGCGAGCGGCGAATGCTCGACCCAAGCGAGGTCCCAGTATTCCGGGTGATGCAGATCGGCGAACCCACCGTCGATCAGCGCGCGCACGAAGTTCATGGTCATCGCCGAACGGGCATGCGCCTTGATCAGGCGCTGCGGATCCGCACGGCGCGCCTCCGGCGTGAACGCCGGGCTGTTGACCAGATCGCCACGGAACGCGGGCAGCGTGACGCCATCGCGCGTTTCCGTATCGGCCGAACGCGGCTTCGCGTACTGGCCAGCAAACCGGCCCACGCGCAGTACCGGCTTCTTCAGCCCGTGGACGAGCACAAGGCTCATCTGCAGCAGGACCTTGAGCCGGTTGGAAATGATCGGGCTGGTGCAGTCAGCGAAGCTCTCGGCGCAATCGCCGCCCTGCAGGAGGAACCGCTCACCCACCTGGGCTTCCGCGATGCGCTGCTTCAGCGCATTGATTTCCCATGAGGTGACCAGCGGCGGCAGTTCGCCCAGCTGGGCGAGCGAGGCCTGCAGCTCGTTCTGGTCTTCATAGGTCGGCTGCTGCAGCGCGGTCCGCGAACGCCAGGTGCCCGGCGCCCAGTCGGCGGCGGGGGGAAGGACGGCTTTGAGGGAATGCGGCATGACGGCGGGACCTACGTAGAAGCGCTGGGGATGGCGCGGGAAGACAGGGAACGGTTTGAGCGGCGCAGGGCCAGCCAGGCCCACACGGTGAGGACGACGAACCACAGGAGGGTCCATGCCGGCATCGGCAGGCCCAGGATCGGTTCGATCTTCGCGCACTCACCGGAGCCGGTGAATGCGAGCTTGAGCATTTTCAAAAAGGGAAAGGCATCGAACAGGTAGCCGAGGCCGGGGCCACAGGCGGGCACCTGGTCCGCCGGCAGGCTCTGCAGCCAGAGGTGGCGGCCAGCGGTCGCGATGCCCCAGGCGCCGCCCAGGGTGATCAGGCTGGCGTATACGACACGCGCGCCCTGCTTCACCGGGCCGTGCAGCGCACCGATCAGGAAGAACAGGCCCATCACGCAGACCGCGATGCGCTGGAAGATGCACAGCGGGCACGGGTCGAGGTGCATCTGGTACTGGGCGTACAGGGCAAAGCCCATGAGGCCAGCACAGATGAGGAAACCAGCGAGATAGCGCGAACGGTACGACCAGGCGAGAGGATTCATTCGGGGATGGTGCGGTGCGGGGACACCCACGTTAACCCGATGTGCACGTGTTTGTCAGCAGGCGAAAGAAGTTTCGTTTGTAACGACGTCAAGGACTTGCGTCCGTTGCGACTCTTTTGTGGGAGCGCGCTTGCGCGCGAGGAACGGTCCCGCAAGGGCCATCGCGCGCAAGCGCGCTCCCACGGGCCCTGGCACGCGCAAAAGAAAAACCCCGGTTGATTGCTCAACCGGGGTTTCGGGTACTGCTGGAACCGGGACGCTTACTCGGCGTCGACGGCTTCACCCTGCGGGCGATCGACCAGCTCGACGTACGCCATCGGGGCGTTGTCGCCCGGGCGGAAGCCGCACTTGAGGATGCGCAGGTAGCCACCGGGGCGCTGCTGGTAACGCGGGCCCAGCTCCATGAAGAGCTTGCCGACAGCCTGCTTGTCGCGCAGACGCGCGAAAGCGAGACGACGGTTGGCGACGCCATCGGTCTTGGCGAGCGTGATGAGCGGCTCGGCGACGCGACGGAGTTCCTTCGCCTTGGGAAGGGTGGTGCGGATCAGCTCGTGCTTGATCAGCGACGCGGCCATGTTCTTGAACATGGCTTCGCGGTGGCTGCTCGTACGGTTGAGCTTGCGACCGGATTTCTGGTGGCGCATGGCGTTTACTCTCTAAGGTCTGTTGTTATGAAAAGGCGGCCAGGATGAGCCGACTTCCCGCGGTTTCCCGCTATTCGAGGCTGTCAAAACGCCCCGTTATAAGAGCACGGCCTCTATGGGCCGCTTTGGAAATCCCGTGGAAATGCGCGTGGCATCCGCGGGTTGGCGCAAAGGATCGGGGCGATCGAAAACCGATCGCCCCGTGGTGCATCAGCCCAGCTGCATGCCGTGCGAAAGGCCCGGCGGCGGCCAGTTTTCAAGCTTCATGCCGAGGGCCAGACCGCGGCCACCCAGCACATCCTTGATTTCCGTCAGCGACTTCTTGCCCAGGTTCGGGGTCTTGAGCAGTTCCACTTCGGTCTTCTGAACCAGATCGCCGATGTAGTAGATGCTCTCCGCCTTGAGGCAGTTCGCCGAACGGACCGTCAGCTCGAGGTCATCGATAGGACGGAGCAGCAGCGGATCGAAACCGCCCTTCTCCGCCTTGGTCGAATCGGACTCGCGGCGCGAGAAGTCGCCGAACACCGACAGCTGATCGTTGATGATTTCCGCTGCCTTACGGACAGCGTCTTCAGCGCCGATGGTGCCGTTCGTTTCGATATCAAGCACGAGCTTGTCGAGGTTGGTGCGCTGCTCGACACGAGCCGCGTCCACTTCGTAAGCCACGCGCAGGACCGGCGCGAACGACGCGTCGAGCTGCAGACGGCCGATCGGCCGCGTTTCGTCATCCGGGTGCTGACGTGCGCTGGCCGGCTGGTAGCCGACGCCCTTGCGCACCTTCAGGCGCATGTTCAGTGCCACATCCTTGGTGAGGTGGCAGATCACATGATCCGGGTTGACGATTTCGACGGTGTGGTCGACGGCGATGTCGCCGGCCGTGACCACGCCCTTGCCCTTCTTCGACAGCGTCAGGGTGACTTCGTCACCGCTGTGCTGGCGAATCGCGACGTCCTTGAGGTTCAGGAGAACCTCAATGACGTCTTCCTGGAGACCTTCCAGGGTGGTGTACTCGTGCAGCACGCCGTCGATTTCGACTTCGACGATGGCGCTGCCCGGAATCGAAGAGAGCAGCACGCGACGCAGCGCGTTGCCCAGGGTGTGGCCAAAACCACGCTCGAGCGGCTCGACCACCACCTTCGCGCGGTTAGCGCCAAGCTGCTCGACGCTGAGGCCACGAGGCCGCAGCACACTAGTTGACGATACTGCCATGCAAGGCTCCGGTGGATTACTTCGAGTAAAGCTCGACGATCAGGGCTTCGTTGATATCGGCCGGCAGATCACCACGATCCGGCACAGCCTTGAACGTGCCTGCGAACTTCTTGCTGTCGACCTCGACCCACGACGGACGAAGATCCATCGTGTCGTAGATCGTCGCCGCTTCCTGCACACGCAGCTGCGTGCGGGCCTTCTCGGTCAGCGAAACCTCATCGCCCGGACGGACGTGGTACGAGGGAACGTTGACCTTCTTGCCGTTGACCGTCACCGACTTATGGGCGACGAGCTGGCGGGCCTGGGCGCGGGTGACCGCAAAACCCATGCGGTACACGACGTTGTCGAGACGGCTTTCCAGGAGGCGAAGCAGGTTTTCACCCGTGTTGCCCTTCTGGGTCGAAGCCTTGGTGTAGTAGTTGCTGAACTGACGCTCGAGCACACCGTAGATGCGCTTGACCTTCTGCTTCTCACGAAGCTGAACAGCGTAGTCGGACAGACGGGCGCGCTTGTTGGCGCCATGCTGGCCGGGCTTGTTTTCGAGCTTGCACTTGGAATCAAGCGCGCGGGCCGGGCTCTTCAGACCGAGGTCGGCACCTTCACGACGCGCAAGTTTGCAGGTAGCTCCACGATAACGGGCCATGGGTATGCTCCTTAGACGCGACGCTTCTTGGGGGGACGGCAGCCGTTATGCGGAATCGGCGTGACGTCAATAATGTTGAGCACCTTGTAGCCCAACGCGTTGAGAGAACGCACGGCCGACTCGCGGCCCGGGCCGGGGCCCTTGATGCGAACTTCCACGGTCTTCACACCGTAGTCGCCAGCGGCGCGGCCAGCCTTTTCGGCGGCAACCTGCGCTGCGAACGGGGTGGACTTACGGGAGCCGCGGAAACCCGCGCCGCCTGCAGTCGCCCACGACAGGGCATTGCCCTGGCGATCGGTGATCGTGACGATGGTGTTGTTGAAGGAAGCCTGCACGTGGGCCACGGCATCCGTGACAACGCGCTTGATCTTCTTCTTGGTCTTAACCGGCTTAGCCATAATCGGTATCCGTTACTTCTTGATCGGACGACGCGGACCCTTGCGGGTACGGGCGTTGGTACGCGTGCGCTGGCCGCGCACCGGCAGGCCGCGACGGTGGCGGAGGCCACGGTAGCAACCCAGGTCCATGAGGCGCTTGACCGCCATGCCGATCTCACGGCGGAGATCGCCTTCGACCGTGTACTTGGCGATCTCGGCGCGGATCTTCTCGACCTCGCCTTCGCTCAACGACTTGATCTGGGTGGTCGGAACCACGCCAGCATCAACACAGACCTTCTTCGCCCGCGAACGGCCGATTCCGTAAATGCTCTGCAGGCCAACCCAGACATGCTTCTGGACCGGCAAATTGACACCCGCGATGCGCGCCATGATGTACTGTCTCCAATGTGCTTCGAGCGCGGTAAACGCGCAATTCTAACCTTATTGAACCTAAACGGGAAGTCCTGCGGCGCCGTGGCGCCGCGGCCTCCCCTACTCGGGGACTTCCAGTCCAATCTCAGCCGCGGCGGAGATTGGACTTTTTAAGCAGACTCTCGTACTGGTGGCTCACAAGATGGGCCTGGACCTGGGCCGTAAAGTCCATCACCACCACCACCACGATCAGCAGCGAAGTGCCGCCGAAATAGAACGGGACTTGCCAGGCGCTCTGCATGAACGACGGCACCAGGCAGACCAGGACGATGTAGAGCGCGCCGACACCGGTAAGACGGGTCATGACGCCATCGATATAGTCCGCCGTGGCACGACCCGGGCGGATACCCGGAATCAGTGCGCCCGAACGCTTGAGGTTATCGGCCGTTTCCTGCGAGTTGAACACGATCGCCGTATAGAAGAAGGCGAAGCCGATGACCAGGACCGCGAAAACGATGTCGTAGACCGGCTCACCCGGGGTCAGCGCAGTGGTGAGCCACTGGAGCCAACGCATCTGGTGATTCGTGCCGAACATGTTTGCCGCGGTCGCCGGGAACAACAGCAGGCTGCTCGCGAAGATCGGCGGAATGACGCCCGCCATGTTGATCTTGAGCGGCAGGTGCGAGGTCTGGCGCTGGAACTGACGCTGGTTGCCCTGCTTCGCGTAGTTCACGGTGATGCGCCGCTGGGCGCGTTCCATGAACACCACGAAGGCAGTGACGCCGAGGATGACCACGACGACCATCAGCAGCTTCAGCCCACCCAGCTGGCCGTTGTCGGCCATGGTCAGGGTGTGTGCCACGGCTGCCGGCAGGCCAGCCACGATACCGGCGAAGATCAGCATCGAGATGCCGTTGCCGATGCCGCGCTCCGTGATCTGCTCACCCAGCCACATCAGGAACATGGTGCCTGCCGTGAGGCCGACCACCGATGCCATGATGAAGCCCGCGCCCGGCATGTAAACCACCGGACCGTGAGCACCCGCCTGGCCCTGGAGATTGATCGCGATACCGAAGGCCTGGAAAGCCGCGAGGCCCACCGTGCCGAAACGGGTATACGTGGTCATCTTCCGGCGACCCGACTCGCCTTCCTTGCGCAGTGCCATCAGCGACGGAATGACCGAACCCATCATCTGGATCACGATCGACGCCGAAATGTAGGGCACCACGCCCAGCGCGAATACCGAGAAGCGGGACAGCGAGCCACCCGAGAACATGTTGACCATGTTCAGCAGGCCGCCGCCGCCCTCAACCAGGCTCGTCATCGCCTCGGGGTTCACGCCCGGAACGGGAATGAAGGAACCGAGGCGGAAGACGATCAGCGCACCAATGAGGAAAAAGATGCGCTGACGCAGTTCCGTCAGTTTGCCCAGCGAGCCGAGCGAATTGCCCTGCGCTCCAGCCACTGGATTACTCCACGCTGCCGCCGGCGGCTTCGATGGCAGCCTTGGCACCGGCCGTCACGAGCACACCCTGCAGCTTGACGGCGCGGTTGATCTCGCCCTTCAGCACGATCTTGATCTTCTTGGCGCGGCTGGTCACGAGGCCAGCGGCGTGCAGGGCGATCGGGTCGATCGTGTCGGCCTGGATCACAGCCAGCTGGTACAGCATGACCTGCTCGGTGTCCGCCTTCTTGAGCGAGCGGAAACCGACCTTCGGCAGGCGGCGCTGCAGCGGCATCTGGCCGCCTTCGAAACCGACGCGGTGGGTGTTACCAGCGCGTGCGTGCTGACCCTTGTGGCCGCGGCCGGCGGTCTTGCCGAGGCCGGAACCGATACCGCGGGCAACGCGGGTGCGGGTCTTGCGGGCGCCCTTGCCGGGCTTGATGTCGTTAAGACGCATGATCGATTACTCCTCAACCCGGACCAGGTAGTAGACCGTGTTGATGAGGCCACGGACCTGCGGGGAATCCTTCAGTTCACGGACATCGTTGAGCTTGCCGAGGCCGAGGGCCTTGACGCTCAGGCGATGACGACCCTGCACACCACGCAGGCCCTTGACCAGGCGCACGCGGACGGTGCCGGTGGTTTCGTTGTTCTTAGCCATTGCCCAGCACCTCTTCGATCGTCTTGCCACGCTTGGCGGCGATGCGCTTCGGCGAGGCGACGGCCTGCAGACCCTTGATCGTCGCGCGGACGAGGTTGATCGGGTTGCGCGAGCCGACGGCCTTGGCCAGCACGTCCTTCACGCCGACCACTTCGAGGACAGCGCGCATGGCGCCGCCGGCGATGACGCCGGTACCCTGCGAGGCAGGCTGCATGTAGACGCGGGCCGCGCCGTGGTTAGCCTTGATGGCGTACCAGAGCGTGCCGTTGTTGAGTTCAATGGACACCATGTTGCGGCGTGCGCGCTCCATGGCCTTGGAGATGGCGACCGGCACTTCACGCGCCTTGCCATAACCAAAACCGACGCGGCCTTCGCCGTCGCCAACAACCGTAAGAGCGGTGAAGCTCATCTGGCGGCCACCCTTGACGGTCTTGGCCACGCGGTTGACGGCGATCAGCTTTTCAAGCATGCCGTCCGAATTTTCGCGATCTGTCGAGGACATCTCTTTTCCTGATAGCCCGGCATGTATATCCGGGACTTCTGTTTACGGCTTGGTCGCCGCTTGGAGTTGTAGGTACATCGGGCGACACCGGCCCCGAAGGGCCGATGCCGTGGCCTGACGCCTCTTAGAACTTGAGGCCGGCCTCACGAGCCGCATCGGCGAGAGCCTTGATGCGACCGTGGTAACGGAAACCCGAGCGATCGAACGCGACCGACTCGATACCGGCGGCCTTGGCGCGCTCGGCAACGATGCGACCAACCGTGGTGGCGGCTTCGACGTTCTTCTTGCTCTTGAGGCCATCGGCGACCGACTTCTGCACGGTCGAGGCGGCTGCCACGACGGTGCCGTTCGGCGCGAAGACCTGGGCGTAAATGTGCTGACCGGTGCGGTGCACGCTCAGGCGGGCGACAGCGAGCTCACGGATGTGGGCGCGGGTCGACTTGGCGCGGCGCAGGCGGGATTCGTTCTTGTTCATCGTCTCGTCTCCAGGAAGCGGATAGGCCGATTAGGCCTTCTTGGCTTCCTTCAGGATGATCGTCTCGCCCGCGTAACGGACGCCCTTGCCCTTGTAGGGCTCCGGCGAACGGTAAGCGCGGATCTTGGCGGCCACTTCGCCCACGAGCTGCTTGTCGGCACCCTTGACCAGGATTTCCGTCTGCGTCGGGACTTCGATGGTGATGCCTTCCGGCGCTTCGTACACGACCGGGTGCGAGAAGCCGAGGGACAGGTTTACGGCCTTGCCCTGCAGCTGCGCGCGGTAACCGACGCCGACCAGTTCGAGCTTCTTTTCGAAGCCGTTGGTAACGCCGCTGACCATGTTCGCGACGATCGCGCGGGCGGTGCCGCCGAACTTGTCGTCAGCGCCAGCGGCCAGGACGACCGTGGCCACACCGTTTTCCTGCGAGAACGAAACGCCCGGCAGTTCGTGGGTGGTCAGGGTGCCCTTCGGGCCCTTGACGGAGACGGTGCCGTTGGCGACCGAGATTTCGACGCCCTTGGGGAGCGTAATGGGCTTCTTGGCTACACGTGACATATCGGGACTCCTTACGCCACCTGGCCGATGACTTCGCCACCCAGACCCTTAGCACGGGCCTGTGCGTCGGTCAGAAGACCGGCGGAGGTGGAGATGATCGAGATACCCAGGCCACCGAGGACCTTCGGCAGCTCGTCCTTGCCGCGGTAAACGCGGAGGCCCGAACGGCTGACACGGGAAATGGTTTCGATAGCCGGACGGCCTTCGAAATACTTCAGCTTGATCTCGAGGACCGGCTTGCCGTTTTCGTCGGCAACGCGCGCATCGAGGACATAGCCTTCGTTCTGCAGGAGCTGGGCGAGGGCCAGCTTCATCTTCGACGACGGCATACGGACAACCGACTTGCCAGTGGCCTGGCTATTGCGGATGCGCGTAAACAGATCGGCGATGGGATCAGTCATGCTCATAGAAAAAACCCTTGAGAGTGCACCGATATCCGAATTACCGGAGATCTTTAAATTGTAAAGCCGACAAGGCGTCGGTCTGCATTGCGCAGACCGACGACTATATCAGGCTGTCGCGGGTTGGGCAACTTCTGCCCAGCCCAGGTCCCTGCCCCGCCCCGAAGGGCCCGGCCGGGCCGCCCCGCGAGGGGCGGTATCAGCTTCTTACCAGCTGGCCTTGCGCAGGCCCGGCACGTCGCCACGCATGGTGGCTTCGCGCAGCTTGTTGCGGCCGAGGCCGAACTTGCTGTAGACGCCACGCGGGCGACCGGTCAGGGCGCAGCGGTTGCGCTGACGCGACGGCGAAGCGTCACGCGGCAGCTTCTGCAGCTTGGTCTGGGCTTCCATCTTCTCGTCATACGAGGCGGTGGCGCTCAGGACGATCGCCTTGAGTTCGGCGCGCTTGGCGGCGTACTTCTTGGCGAGCTTGGAGCGCTTGAGGTCGCGCTCGATCATCGAGGTCTTAGCCATGTTCTACCTGGTAATCAGTTGCGGAACGGGAAGCTGAAGGCTTCCAGCAGTGCCTTGGCTTCTTCGTCGGACTTCGCGGTGGTGGTGATGGAGATATCCATACCGCGCAGCGCGTCGACCTGGTCGAAGTCGATTTCCGGGAAGATGATCTGTTCCTTGATGCCGAAGTTGTAGTTACCACGGCCATCGAAAGCGCGACCCGAGACGCCACGGAAGTCGCGCGTACGCGGCAGCGAGACGTTGATCAGGCGATCCAGGAACTCCCACATCTGGGCACGGCGCAGGGTGACCTTGCAACCGATCGGCCAGCCGTCGCGGATCTTGAACGATGCGACGGAGACGCGAGCCTTCGTGGTGACCGGCTTCTGGCCGGAGATCTTGGCCATGTCGGCCACGGCGTTCTCGAGGATCTTCTTGTTACCGGCGGCTTCGCCGACGCCCATGTTGAGCGTGATCTTCGTGATGCGCGGGACTTCCATGACGTTCTGGTAACCGAAGCGCTCAGTGAGCTTCTTCATTACCGACTCTTTGTAAAACGTTTCAAGACGGGTCATGACTTCGGTTCCTTACGCGTCGACCACTTCGCCAGAGGCGAACACGCGCACCTTGCGCCCGTCCTCGAGCGTCTTGGTGCCAACGCGCTCGCCCTTGTTCGTGGCGGAGTTGAAGAGCTGGACATTGGAGATATGGATCGAGGCCTCACGCTCGACGATACCGCCAGGCTGGTTGGCCTGGGGGTTCGGCTTGGTGTGACGCTTGATGATGTTGACGTTGGAGACGACCACGCGGTCGCCATCAACGCGCAGGACATCGCCGCGCTGGCCCTTGTTCTTGCCGGTGATCACGACGACGTGGTCACCCTTGCGGATACGGTTCATGGTCTGGCCTCCGCTCAGAGCACTTCGGGCGCGAGCGAGACGATCTTCATGAACTTCTCGCTGCGCAGCTCGCGGGTAACCGGCCCGAAAATACGGGTACCGATCGGCTCGAGCTTGTTGTTGAGGATGACGGCCGCGTTACCGTCGAAACGGATCACGGAACCATCGGGGCGACGCACACCCTTGGCGGTACGAACCACCACGGCGTTGTACACCTCACCCTTCTTGACCTTACCGCGGGGGATGGCGTCCTTGATCGTCACCTTGATCACATCACCGACGCTGGCGTAACGGCGCTTCGAGCCGCCCAGCACCTTGATGCACATCATTTCCTTCGCGCCGCTGTTATCAGCCGCGGAAAGCATGCTCTGTACTTGGATCATCGCAGCTCTCCTTAGACTTCAGCGCGCGTGACGATTTCGACCACGCGGTGATGCTTGGTCTTCGACAGCGGACGGCACTCCGCGATACGCACCACGTCGCCCTCGTTCGCACCGGTTTCATCGTGCGCGTGGAGCTTGGTGGAACGACGGATGATCTTGCCGAGCAGCGGGTGCTGCACCTGGCGCTCGATCAGTACCGTGACCGTGCTGGCCATCTTGTTGCTAATGACGCGACCGACGAGGGTACGCGCAGTTTTCGTGTTATCGCTCATATCCGCCGTCCCTTACTTCTTCTCGCCGAGCACGAACTTCGTGCGGGCGATGTCGCGCCGAACGCGGCGCAGCTGGTGCGGCTGGGTGAGCTGGCCGGAGCCCTTCTGCATGCGCAGATTGAACTGCTCCTTGCGAAGGTCCAGCAGATGCTGGTTCAGCTCTTCCGCCGACTTGTCTTTGATTTCTTTGATGGCCATTACATCACCGCCCTGGACACGAACTGGGTCTGGACCGAGAGCTTGGCCGCGGCAAGGCGCATGGCCTCACGTGCGGTGGCTTCGTCGACACCTTCGATTTCATAAAGCATGCGGCCCGGCTGGATCTCGGCGACCCAGAACTCGACGCCACCCTTACCGGCACCCATTCGAACTTCGATGGGCTTGCGGGTGATCGGCTTGTCCGGGAACACGCGAATCCACAGCTTGCCACCGCGCTTGACGAAGCGGGTGATGCAACGACGGGCCGCTTCGATCTGGCGCGCGGTCAGCTGACCGTGCGTCGTCGCCTTGAGGCCGTATTCGCCGAAGCTCACGACGTTCGAGGTAAACGCCAGGCCGTCGTTGCGGCCCTTAAACATCTTGCGGAACTTGGTACGCTTTGGTTGCAACATGGCAACGCTCCTTACTTGGCAGAGCGCTCGCCGCGTTCACGGCGGTTTTCACCACCATCACGACGCGACGACTGCTGCGGCTGCTGATCTTCCTTCGACGCCTCGGCCGTGGCGGCCGCCAGGTCGAAGATCTCGCCCTTATAGACCCACACCTTCACACCGATGATGCCGTACTGGGTCTTCGCTTCGGCGGTGCCGTAGTCGATGTCAGCGCGGAGGGTGTGGAGCGGCACGCGACCTTCACGAGCCCACTCGGAGCGCGCGATCTCGGCGCCGTTCAGACGGCCGGAGACGTTGATCTTGATGCCCAGGGCGCCGAGGCGCATGGCGTTGCCAACCGAGCGCTTCATCGCGCGACGGAACATGATGCGGCGCTCGAGCTGCTGCGCGATCGACTCGGCAACCAGCTGTGCGTCGAGTTCCGGCTTGCGGACTTCGCTGACGTTGATGTGCGTCGGGACGCCCATCATGTCGGTGACTTCCTTGCGAAGCTTCTCGATGTCTTCACCCTTCTTGCCGATCACCACGCCCGGACGGGCGGTGTGGATCGTCACGCGGGCGGTCTTGGCCGGGCGCTCGATCTGGATCTTCGAGATACCGGCGGCGGCGAGCTTCTTGCGCAGCATCTCGCGGACCTTGAGGTCGGCAGCGAGGTACTGGGCGTACTCACCCTTGTTGGCGTACCACTTCGAGTTCCAGTCCTTGGCAATGCCGAGGCGGATACCGGTGGGATGAACTTTATGACCCATCGTCTCTTACCCCAGTCAGTTACCAACAACCACAGTGATGTGGCTGGTGCGCTTCAGGATGCGCGAGCCGCGGCCTTTGGCGCGGGCATACATACGCTTCATCGCCTGACCTTCGTCGACGAAAATGCGGGTGACCTTCAGTTCGTCGACGTCCGCACCGAGATTGTTCTCGGCGTTGGCGACGGCGGACAGCAGCACCTTGCGGACAAGGTGGGCGGCCTTCTTGTTGGTGTAGGCAAGCGTGTCGCTGGCCCGGCCGACGGGCATGCCGCGGACCAGGTCTGCCACCAGGCGTGCCTTCTGCGCCGAGATGCGGGCGCCACGCAGGATCGCTTTGGCTTCAGTGCTCATCACTTGCCCTTCTTATCGCCGGCGTGGCCCTTGTAGGTGCGGGTCACCGCGAACTCGCCGAGCTTGTGCCCGACCATGTTCTCGTTGATAAGCACCGGCACGTGCTGGCGGCCGTTGTGGATGGCGATGGTCAGGCCGACCATCTCCGGCAGGATCATCGAGCGACGCGACCAGGTCTTGATCGGACGCTTGTTATTGGCGGAAACGGCGGCTTCCACCTTCTTTACGAGGTGCAGGTCAACGAACGGACCTTTCTTTAGAGAGCGCGGCATGATCGTTTCCTAATTACTTGCGACGACGCACGATGAACTGCTGGGTGCGCTTGTTGTTGCGCGTCTTGTAACCCTTGGTCGGCGTGCCCCACGGGCTGACCGGATGACGGCCGCCGGAGGTACGGCCTTCACCACCGCCGTGCGGATGGTCGACCGGGTTCATGACAACGCCGCGGACGGTCGGACGGATGCCCTTCCAACGCTTCGCACCGGCCTTGCCGAGCTTGCGGAGGGAGTGCTCCGAGTTGCCGACTTCACCGATGGTGGCGCGGCATTCGACCGGGACGCGGCGCATTTCGCCGGAGCGAAGACGCAGCGTGGCGTAACCCTGCTCGCGAGCGACCAGCTGGACCGAGGCACCGGCCGAGCGCGCGATCTGCGCACCCTTGCCCGGCTTCATTTCGATGCAGTGGATCGTGGAACCGACCGGGATCGAACGAAGCGGCAGGCAGTTGCCCGGCTTGATCGGCGAGTCGGAACCCGACACGAGACGGTCGCCCACCGCCACGCCCTTCGGCGCGATGATGTAGCGGCGCTCGCCGTCGGCGTAGCACAGCAGCGCGATGTGCGCGGTGCGGTTCGGGTCGTATTCCAGGCGCTCGACAACGGCGGCAATGCCTTCCTTGTCACGCTTGAAATCGATGATGCGGTAAGCCTGCTTGTGACCGCCGCCGCGATGACGGGTGGTGATGCGACCAAAATGGTTGCGACCGCCGGTCTTCGACTGCGATTCGGTCAGGGCGGCGTACGGCGCGCCCTTGTGCAGACCTTCGGTCCGCACGCTGACTGCGTCGCGGCGGCCCGGGGAGGTCGGCTTGTGAGTGATCAGTGCCATCTCAATTCAACTCCTGGCTCAGGCCTTGGCCGACACGTCGATCGTGTGGCCATCGGCGAGGCGGACGTAAGCCTTGCGCTTGCCCTGGCGGTTGCCAGTGCGGAAGCGGAACGACTTGACCTTGCCCTTGGTATTCACGAGGTTCACGTCCACGACCTTGACGTCGAAGAGCTCCTCGACCGCGATCGCGACATCAGCCTTGGTCGCCTCGGGAGCCACGATGAACACATACTGGTTGTGCTCAGCGAGGCGGGCAGCCTTTTCAGAGATGTGCGGTGCGCGCAGCGTGTTGAGCGTGCGTTCGGTGCTCATGCGAGCCACTCCTCGACCTTCTTGACCGCGTCCACCGTCATGACGACGAAGTCGCTACCGACCAGGCTGACCGGGTTCAGGGCCAGCACGTCGACGACGTGGATGTACGGAATATTGCGGGCGGACAGGTACAGCGCCTCGGTGGCGTCTTCCGACACCAGCAGGACACGACCCTTGACTTCGAGCTCGGCGAGCTTGGCGATCATCGCCTTGGTGCTTGCCTTCTCGATCGACAGTTCGGAGACGACCTTCAGGCGACCCTGACGGTTCAGCTCGGCAACGATCGAGCGGATGGCAACGCGGTAAGCCTTGCGGTTGACCTTCTGCTCGAAGCTGCGCGGCTTCGCTGCGAACGTCACACCACCGCCCACGAAGATCGGGGCACGGTAGTCACCGTGACGGGCGCCGCCGCCCTTCTGCTTCTTGAACTTCTTCGTGGTACCGGACAGGTCACCGCGCGACAGCTGCGCCTTGGTGCCTGCACGACCGCCAGCCTGGTAGGCAGTGACGACCTGGTGCACGAGGGCCTTCTTGTACTCGCCGCCGAACACTTCGTCCGAGACGGTGAGCGACTTGGCGCCAATAACATTCAGTTCCATGGCGTCTCTCCTCAACCCTTGGTCGTCGGACGGATCACGACATCGCCACCCGGCGCGCCAGGAACAGCGCCCTTGACCGCGATGAGATGACGCTCGGCGTCGACCTTGACCACTTCCAGGCCCTGCACGGTGCGATTGACCGCACCCATGTGGCCCGCCATCTTCTTGCCAGGGAACACGCGGCCCGGCGTCTGGCGCTGGCCGATCGAGCCCGGGGCACGATGCGACAGCGAGTTACCGTGGGTAGCGTCGCCCATCTTGAAGTGGTGACGCTTGATGGTGCCCTGGAAGCCCTTGCCCTTCGACACGCCAGCGACGTCAACCGTCTGACCGACGGAGAACACGGCTTCAGCGGTCAGCTCGGCGCCGACTTCGTACTTGCCAGCGTCTTCCGCGTTGAGGCGGAATTCCCACAGGCCACGGCCCGGCTCAACCTTGGCCTTGGCGTAGTGACCCTTGGCGGGGTTCGTCAGCAGCGAAGCGCGCTTGGCGCCAGCAGTGACCTGAATGGCGCTGTAGCCATCCACTTCGGTGGTCTTCACCTGGGTCACGCGATTCGGGGTCGCTTCAATCAGCGTCACCGGAATCGAGCGGCCATCTTCAGTGAAGAGCCGGCTCATGCCGCACTTGCGGCCAACCAGTCCGATACTCATCTTCGTATCCTTTTATCCGCTCAGCCCAGCTTGATCTGCACGTCGACGCCGGCAGCAAGATCGAGCTTCATGAGCGCGTCCACGGTCTTGTCATTCGGATCGACGATGTCCAGAACGCGCTTGTGAGTACGGGTCTCGTACTGGTCGCGGGCATCTTTGTCGACGTGCGGCGACACCAGGATGGTGTAGCGCTCAATCTTGGTCGGCAGGGGGATCGGGCCGAGGACCGTCGCGCCAGTGCGCTTGGCCGTCTCGACGATCTCGCTGGCCGAACGGTCGATCAGACGATGATCGAACGCCTTGAGCCGAATGCGAATCTTTTGGTTCGCCATAAAACCGTGTCCTATTTTCGAAAGAACGTTCTTGTGATTCGAAGTGGCTTCTCGCCACCCCGCACAACCCAGGTATTGCCAACTACGGGTGCCGCAACGGGCCGCCCGGGAACGCCAAAAGGCGCCCTGAACGACCCGAAAAAGTCAGGCAGGCCGCGAAAACGGCCTGCCCAGACAGAAAAGTATAGAATGCGCAAAACGTTAGGTCAACAGAGCTCGCGCCCGTTGGCCTAGATTGCGGCATCCTATCCGGCTTCCCTGCCTGCGAACTCGAAGCGCTTTCCGTGCACCTCATTTCGCGTGGTCCCGGCACCGCTAGGGCACTCGGGGGATATAGCCCGACGAGTATAGCCGGGTAGTTTTGAAATAGGAACCCCTTCTGGCTAAAAAATAGCCAAAAAAAAGGCGGGGGCTTTCGCCCCCGCCCTTCCCTGACCCCATGAGGGCCTGGATGGCTTACTTCGTGATGCTGGAGACCACGCCGGCGCCAACGGTACGGCCGCCTTCGCGAATAGCGAAGCGCAGGCCGGCGTCCATGGCGATCGGGTGGATCAGGGTGACCGACATCTTCACGTTGTCACCCGGCATCACCATTTCCACGCCTTCCGGCAGCTTGATCGCGCCGGTGACGTCGGTGGTGCGGAAGTAGAACTGCGGACGGTAGTTGTTGAAGAACGGGGTATGACGACCACCCTCATCCTTCGACAGCACGTACACCTCGGCTTCGAACTCGGTGTGCGGCTTGATCGTGCCGGTCTTGGCCAGCACCTGGCCGCGCTGCACGTCGTCGCGCTTCAGGCCGCGGAGCAGGAGGCCGGCGTTGTCGCCTGCCTGGCCCTGGTCGAGCAGCTTGCGGAACATCTCGACGCCCGTGACCGTGGTCTTCTGGGTGTCGCGGATGCCGACGACTTCGATTTCTTCACCGACCTTGATGACGCCACGCTCGATACGACCCGTGACGACGGTGCCGCGGCCCGAGATCGAGAACACGTCTTCCACCGGCATCAGGAAGGTCTTGTCGATGTCGCGTTCCGGGGTCGGGATCCAGGTGTCCAGCGCATCAACGAGGTTGATGATCGCCGGCACGCCGATTTCCGACTGGTCGCCTTCGAGAGCCAGACGAGCCGAACCCTTGATGATCGGGGTGTCGTCGCCCGGGAAGTCGTACTTCGAGAGCAGTTCGCGGACTTCCATCTCGACGAGCTCCATGAGCTCGGCGTCGTCGACCATGTCGGCCTTGTTCAGGAAGACCAGGATGTACGGCACGCCGACCTGACGCGAGAGCAGGATGTGCTCGCGGGTCTGCGGCATCGGGCCGTCAGCGGCCGAGCAGACGAGGATCGCGCCGTCCATCTGGGCGGCACCGGTGATCATGTTCTTGACGTAGTCAGCGTGGCCCGGGCAATCGACGTGCGCGTAGTGGCGCGTGGCCGATTCGTATTCCACGTGGGCGGTCGAGATCGTGATACCACGAGCCTTCTCTTCCGGCGCCGCGTCGATCGAACCGTAGTCCTTGAACTCGCCACCGAAGCGCTCTGCACCGACCTTCGTCAGCGCGGCGGTCAGCGTGGTCTTGCCGTGGTCGACGTGGCCGATGGTGCCGACGTTGACGTGCGGCTTGTTACGCTCAAACTTACCCTTTGCCATGACTTGGAACCTCTAAAGATCGTTGAATAGGGTGGAATGAAGAAGCCCTATCAGGACTTCTTCATGACCTCGTCGGCGATGTTCTTCGGCGCCGGCTCATAGTGGTCGAATTCCATGGTGAACGTGGCGCGGCCCTGGGTCTGCGAACGCAGCGAGGTGGCGTAGCCGAACATTTCACCGAGCGGAATCATCGCGTTGACGGTCTTGCCGGACGGGGTCTCTTCCTGACCGGTCAGCATGCCGCGACGACGCGAGATATCGCCCATCACGTCACCGACGTAGTCTTCCGGCGTCACGACCTCGACCTTCATGATCGGCTCGAGCAGCACCGGCTGCGCCTTCGCGAAGCCCTGCTTGAACGCCATCGAAGCGGCGAGCTTGAACGCCATTTCCGACGAGTCGACGTCGTGGTACGAACCGAACACGAGCTTGACCTTGACGCCCACCACCGGGAAGCCGGCGAGCGGACCCGCGGTGATCGTCTCGCGGAGGCCCTTTTCAACCGACGGGATGAATTCCTTCGGAATCACGCCGCCCGTGATGTCGTTGATGAACAGGAAGTCGTCCTTGATACCAGCGGCGAGCTTCTCGTCAGCGCGGTCGGCATCCGAGATCGGCGACAGCTCGATCACGACGTGACCGTACTGACCCTTACCACCCGACTGCTTGGCGTGCTTGTAATCCGACTTGACGTCCTGAGCCTGGATCGTTTCGCGGTAAGCCACCTGCGGCTTGCCGACGTTGGCTTCGACGTTGAACTCGCGCTTCATGCGGTCCACCAGGATGTCCAGGTGAAGCTCGCCCATGCCCGAGATGATCGTCTGGCCCGATTCTTCGTCCGTACGGACGCGGAACGACGGATCTTCCGCAGCCAGACGGCCGAGGGCGATACCCATCTTTTCCTGGTCCGACTTGGTCTTCGGCTCCACCGCCATCGAGATCACCGGCTCCGGGAACGACATGCGCTCGAGGGTGATGATGCTGTCCTGCGCGCAGAGCGTGTCACCGGTCGTGACGTCCTTCAGGCCGACCGCCGCGGCGATATCGCCAGCGCGGACTTCCTTCAGTTCGTGACGCTCGTTGGCGTGCATCTGCAGGATGCGGCCGATGCGCTCCTTCTTCGACTTGACCGGGTTGTACACCTGGTCACCGGCGTTCAGCGTGCCCGAATAGACACGGAAGAACGTCAGCGCGCCGACGAACGGATCCGTCATGATCTTGAACGCGAGAGCCGAGAACGGCGCGTCGTCCTTGGCCGGACGGGTATCCGGCTGCTCGTCTTCGTTCACGCCTTCGACCGGCGGACGGTCGATGGGCGACGGGAGCAGGTTGACGACGGCGTCGAGCATCGCCTGGACGCCCTTGTTCTTGAACGCGGTACCGCAGAACACCGGGATGATCTCGCTGCGCAGGGTGCGCAGACGCAGACCTTCGATGATCTCGGCTTCGGTCAGCTCTTCGCCGCCGAGGTACTTGTCCATCATCTCTTCCGTGGCTTCCGCCGCGGCTTCGATCATGGCGGTACGGTCGGCCTCGGCCTTCTCGACGAGGTCGGCCGGGATGTCGACGTACTCAAACTTCATGCCCTGGGACTCCATGTCCCACTTGATGGCCTTCATCTTGAGCAGATCGACGACGCCTTCGAAGTTGTCTTCGGCGCCGATCGGCACCTGCATCGGCACCGGGTTGGCGGCGAGGCGCGACTTCAGCTGGTCGACGACCTTGTAGAAGTTGGCACCCGTGCGGTCCATCTTGTTGACGAACGCAAGGCGCGGCACCTTGTAACGGTTGGCCTGGCGCCACACGGTTTCCGACTGCGGCTGCACACCACCCACCGCGCAGAGCACGAACACAGCGCCATCGAGCACGCGGAGCGAACGCTCCACTTCGATGGTGAAGTCAACGTGTCCCGGGGTGTCGATGATGTTGAAACGGTGCTCGGGCAGCGAACGGTCCATACCCTTCCAGAACGCCGTGGTGGCGGCGGAAGTGATGGTGATACCGCGTTCCTGCTCCTGCTCCATCCAGTCCATCGTCGCAGCGCCGTCGTGCACCTCGCCAATCTTGTGACTGACACCGGTGTAGAACAGGATGCGCTCCGTCGTGGTGGTCTTGCCGGCATCGATATGAGCCATGATGCCGAAATTGCGGTAGCGCTCGATGGGAGTGGTGCGTGCCACGGTCTTTCCTCAGATCTGAAGCTGGAAGGGGATTACCAGCGGTAATGCGAGAAGGCCTTGTTGGCCTCTGCCATGCGGTGCGTTTCTTCGCGCTTCTTGACGGCGCCGCCACGGGACTCGGAAGCCTCGAGGAGTTCAGCAGCCAGCTTGCGCGGCATCGACGTCTCGCCACGCTTGCGGGCGGCATCGATGACCCAACGCATGGCGAGAGCCATACGGCGGCCCGGACGGACTTCGACCGGCACCTGGTAGGTCGCACCGCCGACGCGGCGGGACTTCACTTCGACGGCCGGGGCGATATTGCCGAGGGCCTTTTCGACCAGCTGGACCGGCTCTGCGTGCTTCTCGCCGATGGCCTCGAGGGCACCGTAGACGATGGCTTCAGCGACCGACTTCTTGCCGGACTTCATCACCATGTTGATGAAGCGGGCGATCAGCTGGCTTCCGTGCTTCGGGTCCGGGAGGACCACACGGGCGGGATGGGAACCTTTACGCGACATAATTCTTGTCCTTTACTCAGCTCTTCGGGCGCTTGGCGCCGTACTTCGAGCGCGACTTGCGACGCTTGGTCACGCCGGCGCAGTCGAGACTGCCGCGAACCGTGTGGTAACGCACACCCGGGAGATCCTTGACGCGACCGCCGCGGATCAGGACCACCGAGTGCTCCTGGAGGTTGTGACCTTCGCCACCGATGTAGCTGATGACTTCGAAACCGTTGGTGAGGCGCACCTTGGCAACCTTACGCAGCGCCGAGTTCGGCTTCTTCGGGGTGGTCGTATAAACGCGCGTGCAAACACCGCGGCGCTGCGGGCTGCTCTGCAGGGCCGGCGAAGCGCTCTTGTAAGCCTTCGGGCTGCGGGATTTGCGCACCAACTGGTTGACTGTCGTCATGCGAAGCTATTCCTGAGAAACATAAAGGCAGACCGAATGATCGGCCCGCCGTATAAGCGATTTTGACGTGCGCCACCGCACTATGCGGCTGGCACCCATCGTCCCTGAATCCGAACACGAGGTGCATCCATGCACCTCATTTCGTATGTACGGGCGAAGCCCGTACAGGAGCCTCACTCGGCGCTATCGTTGGACCCGGCGGGAGCTTCTTCGAACGTGACGGAGGAACCCGAACCCTGGAGGGTCTGGAGATCCTGGTCCGTCAGGCCGCTCTGGCTACGACGCGAAGCGTGGTAGGCCAGACCCGTACCCGCAGGGATTAGCCGCCCAACAATAACATTTTCCTTGAGGCCACGCAACGTATCGCGGGTGCCCCGGACCGCCGCCTCGGTGAGGACGCGGGTGGTCTCCTGGAACGAGGCCGCCGAGATGAACGACTCGGTGGCGAGGGAGGCCTTGGTGATGCCGAGCAAGACCGATTCAAACTCGGTCGGACGCTCGCCACGCTTCTCGGCGCGCTCGTTTTCCTCGTTGATCCGGACGCGCTCGACCTGCTCGCCGCGGAGGTACGTGCTGTCCCCTGCCTCGGTGATCTCGACCTTGCGGAGCATCTGGCGAATGATCGCTTCGATGTGCTTGTCGTTGATCTTCACGCCCTGCAGGCGGTACACGTCCTGGATTTCCTTGACCAGGTAGCTGGCCAGCGGCTCGACACCCAGCAGGCGCAGGATGTCATGCGGATTCGGCTCGCCGTCCACGACGGTTTCGCCCTTCTCCACGTGCTCGCCTTCGAACACGATGACCTGACGCCACTTCGGGATCAGCTCTTCGTGCTCGTTGCCATCCGCATCCTTGATGATGAGACGCTGCTTGCCCTTGGTGTCCTTGCCGAAGCTGATGATGCCCGAGCGCTCGGCGAGGATCGCCGGCTCCTTGGGCTTACGGGCTTCGAACAGATCGGCCACGCGCGGAAGACCACCGGTGATGTCGCGGGTCTTCGACGTTTCCTGCGGGATACGGGCGACGACGTCACCCACGCCCACTTCGGCGCCGTTCTGGATCGACACGATGGCGCCGGCCGGCAGGAAGTACTGGGCCGCGATGTCCGTACCCGGCAGCTTGAGCTCACGGCCCTTGCTGTCTTCCAGGCGGACGATCGGGCGCAGATCCTTGGCCTGCGTACCGCGACGCTTCGGATCGGTCACCACCGCCGACTCGAGGCCGGTCAGTTCGTCGGTCTGCGACTGGACGGTCACGCCATCGATGAAGTCGATGAAGCGGACCACACCGGCCACTTCCGTGACGATCGGGTGGGTATGCGGATCCCAGTTCGCGACGGTCTGGCCGGCCTTCACCGGGTCGCCGTCCTTCACTGCGATGGTCGCACCGTAAGGCACCTTGTAACGCTCACGCTCGCGGCCGTTCACGTCGATGACGCTGACTTCGCCCGAACGCGATACGGCAACCAGGTGGCCGGCCGAGTGCTCGACCGACTTCAGGTTGTTGAACTTCAGCGAACCGGTGGTGCGGACGGTGACGTTATCCACGGCAGCGGCACGGGAAGCCGCACCACCGATATGGAACGTACGCATCGTCAGCTGGGTACCCGGCTCACCGATGGACTGCGCGGCAACCACGCCCACGGCCTCACCCATGTTGACCAGGTGGCCACGGGCCAGATCGCGGCCGTAGCACAGGGCGCACACGCCATGGCTGGCACGGCAGGTGATCGGCGAACGCACCTTGATCAGCTGGACGCCGGCCTTGTCGAGCTTGTCGACCAGGCTTTCGTCAAGCAGCGTATCGCGGGTGACGATCGGCTCGTCGCCTTCGCCCGGGGCGTAGACGTCTTCGACCACCGTACGGCCAAGCACGCGCTCGCGCAGCGGCTCGACGACGTCGCCGCCTTCCACGATCGGCGCCATCATCACGCCGTCTTCGGTGCCGCAATCGTGCTCGGTGATGACCACGTCCTGGGCCACGTCGACGAGACGACGGGTCAGGTAACCCGAGTTCGCCGTCTTCAGCGCCGTATCCGCCAGGCCCTTACGAGCACCGTGGGTGGAGTTGAAGTACTGGAGGACGTTCAGGCCTTCGCGGAAGTTCGCCTTAATCGGCGTCTCGATGATCGAGCCGTCCGGACGCGCCATGAGGCCGCGCATACCGGCAAGCTGACGAATCTGGGCCGCGCTACCACGCGCACCCGAGTCAGCCATGATGTACAGCGAGTTCATCGTCTTCTGGTTGACCTGCTTGCCTTCGGCATCGGTGACCTTCTCGGTACCGATACCGTCGATCATGGCCTTCGCGACGAGTTCGTTCGTACGCGACCAGATGTCGACGACCTTGTTGTAGCGCTCACCGGCGGTCACGAGACCCGACTGGTACTGCTCCTGGATCTCGACGACTTCCTTCTCGGCTTCCTCGAGGATCGCCTTCTTCTCAGCCGGGATCTTCATGTCGTCGATTCCGATCGAGATACCGGCGCGCGTCGCGAAACGGAAGCCGGTGTACATCAGCTTATCCGCGAACACGACCGATTCCTTGAGACCAAGGAGACGGTAGCTCTGGTTGATCAGGCGCGAGATGTTCTTCTTGGTCAGCTCCGTGTTCACCAGGGCGAACGGGAGGCCTTCCGGGATGATCTCGGCCAGCAGGGCGCGACCGACCGTGGTATCCACGATCTGGGTGCTTGCCGTGCGCTCGCCGGTCTCCGACACGTTGAACACGCGCACGCGGACCTTGACCTTCGCGTGCAGTTCGACCGCACGGTTGTCATAGGCGCGACGCACTTCGCCGAGGTTCGCGAACACCATGCCGGTGCCCTTCGCGTTCACCAGCTCACGGGTCATGTAGTACAGGCCGAGCACGACGTCCTGCGACGGCACGATGATCGGCTCGCCGTTCGCTGGCGACAGCACGTTGTTCGACGACATCATCAGGGCGCGGGCTTCGAGCTGCGCCTCGATCGAGAGCGGCACGTGCACGGCCATCTGGTCACCGTCGAAGTCCGCGTTGAACGCGGTACAGACGAGCGGATGCAGCTGGATCGCCTTGCCTTCGATGAGCACCGGCTCGAACGCCTGGATGCCGAGACGGTGCAGCGTGGGCGCACGGTTCAGCATGACTGGATGTTCGCGGATCACCTCTTCGAGGATGTCCCACACCTGCGACTCTTCGCGCTCGACGAGCTTCTTGGCCGCCTTGATCGTGGTGGCTTCACCACGAGCCTGCAGCTTGGCGAAGATGAAGGGCTTGAACAGCTCGAGCGCCATCTTCTTCGGCAGGCCGCACTGGTGCAGGCGCAGGGTCGGACCGACCACGATGACCGAACGGCCCGAGTAGTCGACGCGCTTGCCCAGCAGGTTCTGGCGGAAGCGGCCCTGCTTGCCCTTGATCATGTCGGCCAGCGACTTCAGCGCGCGCTTGTTCGTGCCGGTGATGGCACGGCCGCGGCGGCCGTTGTCGAGCAGCGCATCGACCGATTCCTGCAGCATGCGCTTCTCGTTGCGGACGATGATGTCCGGCGCAGCGAGTTCGAGCAGGCGCTTCAGGCGGTTGTTACGGTTGATGACGCGGCGGTACAGGTCGTTCAGGTCGGACGTGGCGAAACGGCCGCCGTCCAGCGGGACGAGCGGGCGCAGGTCCGGCGGGAGCACCGGGAGGACGGTCAGCACCATCCACTCCGGCTTGTTGCCGGATTCCAGGAACGCCTCGATCAGCTTCACGCGCTTGGTGAGGCGCTTCAGCTTGGTTTCCGAATTGGTCGAGGAGATCTCTTCCTTCAGGCGGATGACTTCGCCCGGCAGGTCGAGGCTCTTCAGCAGCTCGTAGACGGCCTCGGCGCCCATGCGGGCATCGAACTCGTCGCCGTGCTCTTCGGTGGCTTCCAGATACTGGTCTTCGCTGAGCAGCTGGCCGCGCTCGAGCGCGGTCAGGCCCGGATCGATCACGACGAACGCTTCGAAGTACAGGATGCGCTCGATGTCACGCAGCGTCATGTCCAGCATGAGGCCGATGCGCGACGGCAGCGACTTCAGGAACCAGATGTGCGCGGTCGGGCTGGCCAGCTCGATGTGGCCCATGCGCTCGCGACGGACCTTGGCCAGGGTGACCTCGGTGCCGCACTTCTCGCACACCACGCCGCGGTGCTTCATGCGCTTGTACTTACCGCACAGGCACTCGTAGTCCTTGATCGGACCGAAGATGGCCGCGCAGAACAGACCGTCACGCTCAGGCTTGAACGTGCGGTAGTTGATGGTTTCCGGCTTCTTCACTTCGCCGTACGACCACGAGCGGATCAGCTCCGGCGAAGCCAGGGCGATCTTGATCGCGTCGAAGTCCAGCGTCTGTCGCTGCTGGTTGAACAGATTGAGCAGGTCTTTCATGCGTAATCTCCGATAGCCGCGACGATCACTTGTGGAGCTCTTCGAGCTCGATGTCGATACCGAGCGAGCGGATTTCCTTCACGAGGACGTTGAAGGACTCCGGCATGCCCGCAGCCATTTCGTGGTTGCCGTCGACGATGTTCTTGTACATCTGGTTACGGCCCTGCACGTCATCCGACTTGACCGTCAGCATTTCCTGCAGGGTGTACGCCGCGCCGTAAGCTTCCAGCGCCCAGACTTCCATTTCGCCGAAGCGCTGGCCGCCGAACTGCGCCTTGCCGCCCAGCGGCTGCTGGGTAACGAGCGAGTACGGACCGGTCGAACGCGCGTGCATCTTGTCGTCGACGAGGTGGTTCAGCTTCAGCATGTGCATGTAGCCGACGGTGACCGGGCGATCGAACGCCTCGCCGGTACGGCCATCGAACAGCACGGTCTGGCCGGATTCCGGCAGGCCCGCAAGCTTCAGCATGTGCTTGATTTCGGTTTCCTCGGCACCGTCGAAGACCGGGGTGGCCATCGGGACGCCGTCACGCAGGTTGTCCGCCAGGTTGACGATCTCGGTATCCGTCATCGAGGCCAGGTCGACCAGGCGCGTGGCACCTTCGGCGCCGGCGTTGCCGTGGTTGTACACCTCGTGCAGGAACTCGCGCAGCTTGGCCGGGGTTTCCTGGGCCTGGATCATCGCGTCGATCTTGTGGCCGAGACCCTTCGCAGCCCAACCAAGGTGGACTTCGAGAATCTGGCCGATGTTCATACGCGACGGCACGCCCAGCGGGTTCAGGCAGATGTCGACCGGACGGCCGTCAGCCGAGAACGGCATGTCTTCGACCGGAACGATCATCGACACGACACCCTTGTTACCGTGGCGGCCGGCCATCTTGTCGCCCGGCTGGATGCGGCGCTTAACGGCAAGATAGACCTTGACCATCTTGAGCACGCCCGGCGCGAGGTCGTCGCCCTGGGTGATCTTGCCCTGCTTCTCCTTGAAGCGCTTGTCGAAGTTCTCCTTGTGGCGCTTGACCTGCTCGGCCGCGCGCTCGAGGAACTCGGAGACTTCCTCTTCCTTGACGTTGATCTTGAACCAGTCGTCCTTCTTCAGGCCGTCCAGGTAAGCATCATCGATAACCGCGCCACGCTTCAGGCCGGCCGGGCCGCTCATCGCGGTCTTGCCCACCAGCTGCGCACGCATACGGGCGTAGATGGCGCCTTCAAGGATGCGGAACTGGTCGTCGAGATCCTTGCGGATACGCTTCAGTTCAGTCTCTTCGATCTGCTTGGCGCGCTTGTCCTTCTCGATGCCGTCGCGGGTGAAGACCTGCACGTCGATGACGTTGCCGTCCATGCCCGGGGGCACGCGCAGCGAGCTGTCCTTAACGTCCGAGGCCTTCTCGCCGAAGATGGCGCGGAGGAGCTTTTCTTCCGGGGTGAGCTGGCTCTCGCCCTTCGGCGTGACCTTACCCACCAGGATGTCGCCGGCCTTCACTTCTGCACCGATGTAGACGATGCCGCTCTCGTCGAGGCGGGCCAGGGCCTGCTCGCCGACGTTCGGGATGTCCGCGGTGATTTCCTCGGCGCCCAGCTTCGTGTCACGGGCGATGCAGGTCAGCTCCTCGATGTGGATCGAGGTATAGCGATCTTCCTGCACGACGCGCTCGGAGATGAGGATCGAGTCTTCGAAGTTGTAGCCGTTCCACGGCATAAAGGCGACGAGCATGTTCTGGCCGAGCGCGAGCTCGCCCAGGTCGGTCGACGAACCGTCGGCCAGCGTGTCGCCCACGGCCACCACGTCACCGACGTTCACCAGCGGACGCTGGTTGAGGTTGGTGTTCTGGTTGGAGCGGGTGTACTTGGTCAGCGTGTAGATATCGACGCCGGCATCATCGTCGCCCACTTCGGCTTCGTTGACGCGCACGACGATACGGGCGGCATCGACCTGGTCGATGACACCACCACGCTTGGCGGCCACGGTGACGCCCGAGTCACGCGCCACGGCGCGCTCGATGCCCGTGCCGACGAGCGGCTTCTGGCTGCGCAGGGTCGGAACGGCCTGGCGCTGCATGTTCGCGCCCATGAGTGCGCGGTTCGCGTCATCGTGCTCGAGGAACGGCACGAGCGCGGCTGCCACCGACACCGTCTGCATGGGCGAAACGTCCATGTAGTTGATCTCGGCCGACGGACGCAGCTCGGACTCGCCGCGGAAACGGCAGGACACGAAGTCTTCGAGGAACTTGCCTTCCTTCGAGAGCGGCGAGTTCGCCTGCGCGATGACGTGGTCGCCCTCTTCGATCGCGGAGAGGTAATCGACCTTGTCGGTGACCTTGCCGTTCTCGACCTTGCGGTACGGCGTCTCGAGGAAGCCGTAGGCATTGGTGCGGGCGTACACGGCCAGCGAGTTGATCAGGCCGATGTTCGGGCCTTCCGGCGTTTCGATGGTGCAGACGCGGCCGTAATGGGTCGGGTGCACGTCGCGGACTTCGAAGCCGGCGCGCTCGCGGGTCAGGCCGCCTGGGCCCAGTGCCGAGACGCGGCGCTTGTGCGTCACTTCCGACAGCGGGTTGTTCTGGTCCATGAACTGCGAGAGCTGCGACGAACCGAAGAACTCCTTCACCGCCGCCGCGACCGGCTTGGCGTTGATGAGTTCCTGCGGGGTCAGGCCTTCGGATTCAGCCAGCGAAAGGCGCTCGCGAACCGCGCGTTCAACGCGGACGAGACCGATGCGGAAGGTGTTTTCCGCCATTTCGCCGACCGAACGCACGCGGCGGTTACCGAGGTGGTCGATATCGTCGACCGTCCCGATGCCGTTGCGGATATCGATGAGCACGCGCAGCACGTCGAGCACGTCGGAGGTTTCGCCGAGCTCGCCGATGAGGCGCTGGCACTCTTCTTCCTTACGGTCGCTGAAGTACTTGTGGTCGTAGAGCACGCCCGGGCCCACGACGTCCTTGCGGCCGACGCGGCGGTTGAACTTCATGCGGCCCACGGCCGACAGGTCGTAGCGGTCGAAGGTGAAGAACAGGTTGAAGAACAGGTTCTGCGCGGCATCCTTGGTCGGCGGCTCGCCCGGACGCATCATCCGGTAGATTTCGACCAGGGCCTCGAGCTGCGTGCGCGTGTTGTCGATGCGCAGCGTGTTCGAGATGTACGCACCGCGATCGAGGTCGTTCACGTACAGCGTCGGCACGGTTTCGATACCGGCCTTGCGGAAGTGCTCGAGGTGCTCGAGGGTCAGCTCGTCGTTGGCCGCGGCGATGACTTCGCCGGTGTCCTTGTCGATCATGTCGATCGCGACGATGCGGCCGACCGGGTAGTCGTCCGGCACTTCGAGCGTGGCGATCTTCTCGTTCGCCAGCTGGCGGACGTGGCGCGCAGTGATGCGCTTGCCGGCTTCGACCAGCACCTTGCCATCGACCACGAGGTCGAACGAGAGGGTTTCACCGCGCAGGCGCTCGGCGACGAGATCAAGCGTGACCGCGTCCTTCTTGCCCAGGTGGAACACGTTGTGCTCGAAGAAGATGCTGAGCATCTCTTCGTTGTTGTAGCCGAGCGCGCGCAGGAGCACCGTGACCGGCAGCTTGCGGCGGCGGTCGATACGGGTGAACAGCGCATCCTTCGGGTCGAACTCGAAATCGAGCCACGAACCACGGTAAGGAATGACGCGCGCGGAGAACAGCAGCTTGCCCGAGCTGTGGGTCTTGCCGCGGTCGTGGTCGAAGAACACGCCCGGCGAACGGTGCAGCTGCGAGACGATGACGCGCTCGGTGCCGTTGATGATGAAGGTGCCGGTGTCGGTCATGAGCGGAATTTCGCCCATGTAGACTTCCTGTTCCTTCACGTACTTCACGGCCTTCTTCGAGGCCGGGCTGTCCTTGTCGTAGATGACCAGGCGCACGGTGGCGCGCAGCGGCGCACCGAAGGTCATGCCACGGTTGCGGCACTCGCGCTCGTCGAACGCCGGCTCGCCGAGGCGATAGTCGACATATTCGAGGGCGGCGTTGCCGGAATAGCTCGAGATCGGGAACACCGACTTCAGGGCCGCGTGCAGGCCTTTCTCTTCACGCGCCTTCGGGTTGGTGTGCTCCTGCAGGAATTCCTTGTACGAGTCGGTCTGGATGGTCAGCAGGTTGGGCACGCCCAGCACGGGGGGCCGCTTGCCGAAATCCTTGCGGATGCGCTTCTTCTCGGTAAACGAGTAGGTCATGTTTTTTACCGCCTCGGTAGTGCCACCGCCTGGCGTGCGATGGCTGAAGGTGAATCGAAAATCGGAGATCGGGATTCGAACCGCGGAGCCCGCTGGAGGCGGCTCTCGAATCGCGATGTCCCATTTGCGACGGGATGGAACAACTACACGTACAGCATTCAGAACGGCCAAAGCCCGGGGGCTTACGCCCCCAGGCCTGGCTTGACGCTAAGTCGAACGTAAGGCGCGCAAGGCGCCGATTACTTGAGTTCGACCGTGGCGCCGGCAGCTTCCAGATCCTTCTTGAACTTGGCAGCGTCTTCCTTCGAAGCAGCTTCCTTCACGACGCCACCGGCTTCGGTGAGGTCCTTGGCTTCCTTCAGGCCCAGGCCGGTGATGGCGCGGACGGCCTTGATCACGTCGACCTTCTTGTCGCCAGCGGACTTGAGGATCACGTCGAACTCGGTCTGCTCTTCAGCAGCGGCAGCGGCCGGGCCGGCAGCAGCAGCGGCAACCGGGGCAGCAGCGGAGACGCCGAAGGTGTCTTCGATCGACTTCACCAGTTCCATGATTTCCGTCAGGGACTTGGCCTTGATGGCTTCAACGATCTGTTCGGTGGTCAGGGTGGACATTGTTTCTTACCTTCTGAAATGGGTTTCGATGAGAAAAGAGTCAGCGAGATCAGGCTTCAGCCGGGGCTTCGGCGGCGACTTCGCCACCACCCTGCTTGTCCGCGACGGCCTTGATCGCGCGAGCGAACATGGTGACCGGCTCGGCCAGCACGCGGGCCAGCATGGCCAGCGCTTCTTCGCGGGTCGGCAGCGAGGCCAGCACGTCGACGTGCTTGGCGTCGAACAGCTTGCCCTCGATGGAAACGACCTTCGGCTTGAGCTTGTCGTTGGTCTTCGCGAATTCCTTGATCAGGCGGCCAGCGGCGCCCGGTTCCTCGGTCGAGAACGCGTACAGCAGCGGACCGGTCAGGGCGTCAGCGACGACCTCGAACTCGGTACCGGCAACAGCGCGTGCGGCCAGGGTGTTCTTGACAACTTTCAGGAACACGCCCGACTCGCGAGCCTTCTTACGCATCGCGGTCATCTGCGAGACCGTGGTGCCTGCGTATTCGGCAGCGACCAAGGAGTGTGCCTTCGCGGCAACCTCAGCGAGCTCTGCGACTACTTCTTGCTTCTGAGAAAGATTGAGAGCCATTGCACTCCTCCAATTGAACTCCGCTCACGACTCCTGCCGCTTGCGGTCCTGGGCGACATCATCCTGACGTCGGGGACGGGCTACGTCCCGGGGGTGGTGGCCATTCCAGAGTCGAAACGATTCCAGAAGGGGCTGCACCATCTACGCCGGCTGGGCCTTGGGACCCGATTAAGCGAACCCGCTAACGATGACGGCGGTTCCTTGCCAACACGAGCTCCCTGCTCGTCGCCATCGCGCGCTGATCGCGCCTGCGGTCTTTGACGGCTGCCCGATGTTTCAACCGGGCTGCCCTCAAAAACGTGCCCTCGCCGGCGAACCGGCGAGGGTCGTAACACTTACTTGGCCGAGGTGTTCACGGTCGAGGTATCGACCGGCACGCCCACGCCCATGGTGCTCGACAGCGCAACCTTCTGGATGTACTGGCCCTTCGCGGCAGCCGGCTTGGCCTTCACGAGGTCGCCCAGCAGGGCATTCAGGTTGTCGGCGAGCTGGGCAGCGTCGAAGCTGGCCTTGCCGATGGTCGCGTGGATGATGCCACCCTTGTCGTTACGGAACTTCACCTGGCCGGCCTTGGCGTTCTTCACGGCCGTGGCGACGTCAGCGGTGACCGAGCCATCCTTCGGGTTCGGCATCAGGCCACGGGGACCGAGCACCTGGCCGAGCTTACCGACGACGCGCATGGCGTCCGGCGTGGCGATGACGCGACCGTAGTTCAGGTCGCCCGCCTGCATCTTCTCGGCGAGGTCGTCCATACCGACGGCGTCGGCGCCAGCGGCGAGCGCGGCGTCAGCCTTCTCACCGGCCGGCACGAACACGGCGACGCGAACGGTCTTGCCGGTGCCGTGCGGCAGCAGCGAGGAACCGCGGACGCCCTGGTCCGACTTCTTGGCGTCGATGCCGAGGCGGATGGACACGTCCACCGACTCAGCGAACTTCGCCTTGGCGTTGTCCTTGACGATCTTGAGAGCTTCGTCGATGCCGTAGGTCTTGCCCGGCTGGACGGCGGCCGCTGCGGCCTTCATACGCTTGGTGATCTTTGCCATGTCTTAACCCTCCACCACCAGACCCATGGAACGCGCGCTGCCGGCGATCGTACGCACGGCGGCATCCAGATCAGCAGCCGTGAGATCCGGCTCCTTCTGCTTCGCGATTTCCTCGAGCTGCGCACGGGTGACCTTGCCCACCTTGTCGGTGTTCGGCTTCTGCGAGCCCTTGGCCACGCCCGTGATCTTCTTGAGGAGGATCGAGGCCGGCGGGGTCTTCGTGATGAAGGTGAAGGTACGGTCCGAGTAGGCCGTGATCACGACCGGGATCGGGAGACCCGGCTCGAGCTTCTGCGTGGCGGCATTGAACGCCTTGCAGAATTCCATGATGTTCAGGCCGCGCTGACCGAGGGCGGGACCCACCGGCGGCGACGGGTTGGCCTGACCGGCCTTCACCTGCAACTTGATGTAACCAATGACTTTCTTTGCCATTTTACGTTCCTCGCGAGTGCTGGCGCCTTGCGGCTCCTCGCTGTTGGCCATCCCTGGGAATGATGGAATCCGCACCTGCGGACCCCGTAAACACGGACACGCCGGAGCACAAAGCTCCAGCGTGAACCGGGCATTATAGGCACTTCACACGGCTTATGCAAACGCCGTGCCGGTAAGGCCGCCTTGGCGGCCTCAGGCCTTCTCGACCTGGCCGAACTCGAGCTCGACCGGGGTGGAACGACCGAAAATGAGCACCGCGACGCGCAGGCGGCTCTTTTCGTAATTGACTTCCTCGACCACGCCGTTGAAGTCGTTGAACGGGCCCTCGGTGACACGGACCATCTCGCCCGGCTCGAAGAGAACCTTCGGACGGGGCTTTTCAACGCCTTCGCGGACCCGGCTCAGGATCGCGTCGGCCTCGGAATCCCGGATCGGGTGCGGACGATCGGCGGTGCCGCCGATGAAGCCCATGACCTTCGGGGTTTCCTTGACCAGGTGCCAGCACTCGTCATCGATACGCGGCGTCTTGCCGTTGGTATCGGTTTCGATCTGGACCAGGACATAACCAGGGAAGAACTTGCGCTCGCTGCGGCGCTTCTGGCCGCCGCGCATCTCGATGACTTCCTCGGTCGGAACCAGGATTTCACCGAACTTCTCTTCCATGCCCTCGCGCACGACGCGCTCTGTCAGGGCCTTGCGAACCTGCTGTTCGAAACCCGAATAGGCGTGAACGACGTACCAGCGTTTGCTCATGCCTTACCTCAGTGTCCGAGCTTGAGCAACCAATCGAGCACGATCGACTTCAACAGCCAGTCGATGAGCCCCATCAGAAGCGAAAGAATGATGACGACCACGATGATGATACCGGTGGTCTTCAGCGTTTCGTCGCGCGAAGGCCAGACGACCTTGCGCAACTCGAACTGCGACTCCGAAAGGAAGCTGCGCAGCTTACGGCCCGGAGCCGTGAATGCACCGATCGCCAGGGCGGCGACAACGGCGACGACGACAGCCGCACCACGGGCCAGGCCCGGGACGTTCGGATTGTCGGCGTAGTAATAGAAGCCGGTGATACCGGCCGCGAGAACGATGAAGGCAAGCAGCAGCTTGCCGATGTCGGCCGGGCTTGTGCCCTTGGCTTCTTGTGCCTTCGTGTTCATGCGTGCTCGAAAGTGGCACGCCAGGAGGGACTCGAACCCCCAACCTGCGGTTTTGGAGACCGCTGCTCTGCCAATTGAGCTACTGGCGTACAGGTGAAACGGTTGAACCACGAGGGCGGCCAGTCATGGACTGAGCCGCCCCGTGGCGGGAGGCCGACCCCAGGGGGCCGGCTTCACGGATCTCACTTGAGGATCTTCGACACCACGCCGGCGCCGACGGTGCGGCCACCTTCGCGGATAGCGAAGCGCAGACCTTCGTCCATGGCGATCGGGAAGCCCAGCTCAACCGTGATCTTCACGTTGTCGCCCGGCATCACCATCTCGGTGCCTTCCGGCAGCTTGATGGAGCCCGTCACGTCCGTGGTACGGAAGTAGAACTGCGGACGGTAGTTGCTGAAGAACGGGGTGTGGCGGCCGCCTTCGTCCTTCGACAGGACGTAGATCTCGCCCTCGAAGTTCGTGTGCGGGGTGACCGAACCCGGCTTGGCCAGGACCTGGCCACGCTCGACGTCTTCACGCTTCAGGCCACGGACCAGCACGCCGACGTTGTCACCGGCCTGACCCTGATCCAGCAGCTTGCGGAACATTTCGACGCCGGTCACGGTGGTGTTCTGCGTAGCGCGGAGGCCGATGACCTCAGCCGCATCACCCACCTTGATCACGCCGCGCTCGATACGACCCGTGACGACGGTGCCGCGACCCGAGATCGAGAACACGTCTTCGACCGGCAGCAGGTACGGCTTGTCGATTTCGCGCTGCGGCTCCGGGATCCAGGTGTCAAGCGCGTCAACGAGCTTGATGATGGCCGGAACGCCGATGTCGGACTGGTCGCCGTCTAGGGCGAGACGGGCCGAACCCGCGATGATCGGGGTGTCGTCGCCCGGGAACTCGTACTTCGACAGCAGTTCGCGAACTTCCATCTCGACGAGCTCGAGGAGCTCGGCGTCGTCGACCATGTCGGCCTTGTTCAGGAACACGACGATGTACGGCACGCCGACCTGACGCGAGAGCAGGATGTGCTCACGGGTCTGCGGCATCGGGCCGTCAGCGGCCGAGCAGACGAGGATCGCGCCGTCCATCTGGGCGGCACCGGTGATCATGTTCTTGACGTAGTCAGCATGGCCCGGGCAATCGACGTGACCGTAGTGACGGGTCGGCGATTCGTATTCCACGTGGGCGGTCGAGATCGTGATGCCGCGTGCCTTTTCTTCCGGCGCTGCGTCGATCGAACCGTAGTCCTTGAACTCACCACCGAAACGCTCTGCACCGACCTTCGTCAGTGCGGCGGTCAGCGTGGTCTTGCCGTGGTCGACGTGACCGATGGTGCCGACGTTGACGTGCGGCTTGGTGCGCTCGAACTTACCCTTTGCCATGAGACCTAAACTCCCGTTGGAGTCAAATTAGAGAAAAAGAAACCGTCGCGTACGACGAAGTGGTGCTCATGACTGGAATCGAACCAGCGACCTCTTCCTTACCAAGGAAGTGCTCTACCGACTGAGCTACATGAGCACATGACGCAGCGCGCGGAGGATCAATGGAGCGGGAGACGGGAATCGAACCCGCACAATCAGCTTGGAAGGCTGAAGTTCTACCATTGAACTACTCCCGCACTGCGCGGAACTCGTATGGTGGAGGAAGGTGGATTCGAACCACCGAAGGCGTAAGCCAGCAGATTTACAGTCTGCCCCCGTTGGCCGCTTGGGTATTCCTCCAACAAAGAACGCCTATTGTCGCGAGCACCCCCGAAACTGTCAACAACTTCCGCACATTGCAAACGCTTGCGGTGACAGCCTGGGAGACCCCGGACAACACCCACCAGTACGGGTAGCTGGCAGGTCGGCCGCGAACTATACAAGGGCGTTAGGCCTTTGTGAAGTGGTTCAGATCTCGCGCGTCTTCTTCACCAGCGGCTCCATCGCCCGCGACATTTCCATGAGCTTCAACGCGTATTCCTGCAGGCGCAGGTCGCGCTCCTCCACCGGCACCCACGGCGGAACGGGGGTCGGCTTGCCGCCATCCGGCTTGTCCATCGCCACGAACACCATGACGCAACTGGTCGCCAGGCGCGGTTCGCCGCTGCGCAAATCCCTGGCCAGCACATCCACCGCGAGGTGCATGCTGGAGGTGCCGGTATGGATCAGGCGGGCCGACACCGTCACCAGGTCGCCGATGTGGATGGGCGCCAGGAACTGGATGCCGCTGACCGAGACCGTGACGCAATACGCCCCGCTCCAGCCCACCGCGCAGGCGTAGCCGGCTTGGTCGATCCACTTCATCACCATGCCGCCGTGGACCTTCCCGCCGAAATTCACGTCGGTGGGCTGGGCCAGGAATCGGAATTCAACGTCACGCTGGGTACCGGGCATGCCCTTACCTTGCTGGGGAAAGCGCGCATTATGCGGCCCGGGCGGCTTGTCGCGACGCCCCGGCAGGCATAGATTCAAGCTAACCCACCCCGGAGCCGCCGCCCCATGGTCCTTCGCAGCATCGCCTCGCGACTGGCCCTGGGCGTCCTGTTGGGGTCCGCCATCGTCCTGATCGTCACCGGCGGCCTGCTGCTGAGCCATACGCGCGAGCAGATGCTGCAGCAGACCCAGCGCGAGGCCGAAGCCGTGGCGGGCGCCGCGGCAACCCGCATCCAGGGCCGGATCGATGCCGTCGCCAAGGTCGCCCAGGTGGTGGCCGGGGTACTCAGCACCCGCCGCGACCAGGCCCCGGGAGTCATCCATGACGTCCTTGCCGTGAACCCCGAGCTGGTCGATGTCAGCGCCGTCTTCATCCCCCGCGACGTCAACCACCTGCGCCCCGAGGACGCCCCCGTGGCCCGCCGGGACCCCGACGGCAAGCTGGTGGCCGGCGACCGCCTGTCCGACCCCGAGCCGTACTGGAGCTCACCCTGGTTCGTCCGCGGCCTGAACTGCGACCGGGGCTGCTGGCAGCCGCCCTTCCGCCCTGCGGGACGCGACGAGACCCTGATCGGTTACTCCGTGGCGATCCCGGGCAAGGATGTCCCGGTCATCGGTGTCACCGACGCGACCATCAGCCTGGGCTGGCTGCAGCAGCTCCTCGGCGAGCTCGCCAAGCCCGACCATGCCTCGGCCTTCGTGGCAGATGCGAACGGTGACTTCCTCGCCCATGACTGGCGCTCCTACATCGGCACGCGTGGCAGCAAGCCGCTGCTCGATGCGATCGCCCGCCAGCAGAATCCCGTCCGGATCACCCCGGAGGAAGGCGGCCGGGTCAGCGAGCCGGTGTGGGTCTATTTCGTCCCGATCCGCGGCACGCACTGGACGTTCGGCCTCTCCATGCCCGAACGGCAGGTGCTCGCCGACCTGCGCCGCACCTACCTCGTCGATGTGCTGCTGGGCGTCCTCGCGCTGATGGGCGTGTCGCTGATCACCCTGGTCATCACCCGCCGCCTCATGGCGCCGCTAACCGTCCTGGCGGACCGCGCGGAGAACGTCTCGCGTGGCGACCTTGATTTCGAGCTTCCCACGGTCCGCCGCGATGATGACGTCGGCCGGCTCACCCGCGCGTTCGACCAGATGCGCCGGCAGCTGGCAGGCCATATCGACACCGCGCAACGCATCGCTCGCGACCAGGCCCGCATGACCAGCGAACTGGAGATCGCCGGGCAGATCCAGCTCGCGCTCATCCCCGATCCGCACTGGATCGCCGACGACGGGCGACTCGAGGTGCATGCCGCGCTACGCCCCGCGAGCGCCGTCGGCGGCGACCTGTACATGTATTTCGCGCTCGGCAACAAACATGTCTGCGTGATGGTCGGCGACGTTTCCGACAAGGGCATCCCCGCCGCGCTGTTCATGGCGCGCACGATCACGCTGGCCCGCACCATCGCGACGCACGCCCGCTCGCCCAGCGACATCCTGGGCACGCTCAACCGTGAGCTGTGCAAGGGCAACGACACCTGCATGTTCGTCACCCTGCTCTGTGGCGTGATCGAAACGGAGAGCGGGCTGCTTTCGCTGGCGAGCGCCGGCCATGAACAGCCCGTGCTGCACGCCGGCGGCAGCGCCATCCTCGTCGATGTGGAAACCGGCCCCGCGCTCGGCCTCGACCGCGAAGCGCAGTACCCTGTACGGGTACTCACGTTGCTGGGGGGCGATACCTTGCTCATGTATACCGACGGCGTCAGCGAGGCGCATGCGGGCAACCAACGCTTGTACGGCACGCACGCGCTGCTGGATAGCGTGTCGCGCATCGACGAGGGCGCCAGCCCGGAAACGTATGTCGATCGCGTACTGGAGGATGTGGACGCCTACACCGCGGGCGCGCCCGCGTACGACGATATCGCCCTGCTTGCCCTCACCTGGCATGACACGGGCGTCGAGGGAGCGCGGATCCATGCGGCTGTGCATTCCTAACCGCCTGGAGGACGTGTTCCAGGCGCTGGAGCACGCCGAATCCACGCTCGACCGCGCCGACGTGCACGACGCCTGCCGCGCGGACGTACGCCTGGTGCTCGAAGAATTGCTCGTGAACACCGTTCGCCACGGCTATCCCGATGGCCGCCACGGCACGATCGAGATAAAGCTCGAGGCCCGGACGGATGCGGTCCGCCTCGAACTGCGCGATGACGCGCAGCCGTTCAATCCGCTCGAACATGATCCGCCCGACCTGCCCGGCGACCTCGCCGACCGCGAGATCGGCGGCCTCGGCCTGCACCTGGCACGCAGCATCGCCACCGATTTCGAGTATGCACGCGATGCCCACGGCAACCGTGTCGTCATTCGCTTTGATCCCACCTTGTCCGACGAGTCTTAACCATGACCCTCATCGTCCGCAGCGAGAGCCCGACCCCGATCCGCACTACCGTGTGGCTCGAGGGGCGCCTCGATGCCAACACCTTCACCGACCTCGACGACGCCCTGCGCGACATCACGCCGATGGTCGACAACGAAGGCACGCTGGTCCTCGACCTGTCCCAGCTCGATTACATCAGCAGCGCCGGCCTGCGCAGCCTGGCCCAGCTGCGCAAGCAGATGAACGATCGCGGTGCGCGCACGCTGCTGCTCAACCCGCAGCCGCAGGTGAAGAAGGTCTTCGAGATCGTGAAGGCGGTGCCGGTGAAGGAGGTATTCGCGAGCATCAATGAGCTCGACCAGTATCTCGATCACATCCAGCGGTCGGTAACCGGGCAGCCCTGAGGGCACTCATCGCGCGCGAGCGCGCTCCCACAGGACAGCGGCTATGCCCCACCCCTTGTGGGAGCGCGCTTGCGCGCGATAGCCAACGGAGCCATGAAGCGGCGACGCGCCTACTTCACACTATCCGCAAGATTCCCACGCAACATCTCCAACTGCTGCTTCAACGAGCCCAGCGTCTCGACATCGCAGCTCATCGCGCAGAACAGGTCGACCGGTACATCCGCGGCCTTCGCCTGCAGCGCCCTGCCCTCATCGGTCAGCGTCACGATCACCTGCCGCTCGTCCGACTTGCTCCGGGTACGTTCGACCAGACCGGCCACCTGCAGCCGCTTTAGCAACGGCGTCAGCGTCGCCGAATCCAGGAACAGCTTCTCGCCCAGCTCCGACACGGTCACGCCATCCCGCTCCCATAGCACTAGCATCACCAGGTACTGCGGGTAGGTCAGGTCCAGCTTCGCCAGGAGCTGGCGGTACACCTTGCCCATCGCCAGGTTGGCCGAATACAGGGCGAAGCAAAGCTGCCCGTCGAGGGTGCGCGGGGGCTGGAGGCCTTCGGGGGAGGATTTCTCGCTCATGCCTCGAATGTAGGGACGCGACTATTCAATTGCAAGCGATTGAATTGCGTGGCGAGACACCTGGTCAGGCCTCAGGCACTATGGCGAAAAAGGGGGAGCCATGAGCGCAATGGACTGGTTCGTCAACTGGACCGACGCCGCAGACGCGTTACATGTGGTGGTGCGTGCCGTTCCGGCCGCCATCATGTTCCCGGTCATCTTCGTCGTGGTCCAGGCACTCATGACCGTCAGCGATGCCTACGACCTCGGGAACGCGGCCGCGATTCGTGCCACTTTGCATGGCAGCCATCTCGATGTGCACGGCCTCGCGTGGTCGCTGGGCATCGCCTCGGCCATGACGCTTTGGGGCGTCATTGCCCGGCGGCTGTACAGGGACTGACGCCAGTACACGCGCGCGTGGCACCATGACTTAATAGTCGCGCAGGGAGGCAACGCATGATCAGTGAAGAAGTAAGGGAAGAAGTGGCTCGCCGCTTGCGCCGAGCCGAAGAGGAGCACGACGTTAAAGTGCTCCTTGCGGTCGAATCCGGCAGCCGCGCCTGGGGTTTCGCCTCACCCAACAGCGATTACGACGCGCGCTTCATCTACGTACACCGTCCGGAGTGGTACCTCTCGGTCTCGCTGGAAGAACAGCGTGACGTTATCGAGTACCCGATCGTGGACGAGATGGACATCAACGGCTGGGATGTGCGCAAGGCGTTGCGACTCTTTCGTCGCTCGAACCCGGGGTTCGTCGAGTGGATCCAGTCGCCGATCATCTACGAGCGCAGCGGCCCGTTTCACGAGGCGGCCAGGGCGCTTCTGGGTGAGGTTTATTCGGTAGAGCGCGGCACTTACCACTACCGCAGCATGGCGAAGACCAACTACCGCGGATACCTGCGCGACGAACTGGTTCCGCTAAAGAAATACTTCTACGTCCTGCGCCCTTTGCTCGCCGTACGCTGGCTGGAACGCTTCGGCAAACCGGCACCCATCGAATTCGAAACCCTACGCACGGTGATTGAGCCAGGCACGCCGCTCCAACGGGCGATCGACGACCTGCTGGCGGTCAAGCGCGAATCCCCTGAAATGGGGCTCTCACCGCGCATCCCGCCGATCCAGTCCTTCATTGAGGACGAACTGGAACGACTGGAGCACACCGCGCCACCGCACCAAGTACGCCATGCCGGCGGCAAGGAAGATGCCGCGCTATCGACGCTTTTCCGGCACGTACTGCGCGACACATGGACCTGAGTGGCTTATCCGCACCGTGAAACACCCTGCCTGTAGCAGCACAAATTGCCCAACGCATGCGTTTGCGCGGCGAGTGAGCTGATTGTTAGGGCGGACGTGACTGACGATCGCGGACCCACTCGCAATCAAAGTGCAGATGTCATGCCAACCTCCGTACTACTGAAGGCCTAGCGCGGTGGGGCTCAGGCTGCGGCACTATGCACAAGCTGCACCACAACGCGCCGCAGGGACGATGAAAACAAAAGAAGGCCCATGAGGTCCGCGGGTCAAATGATCCCTAGCGGACACGTCGGATGGAGGAAGGTATGTGCCGACTTGGAATGACGTACGCGGCGACTTTCCTCCTGACGGCGCTATCAGCCTGTGCGCCAGCCATCACGTACAAGAAATTCGACAACGACGGACAGGTCTCGCGCTCCGGATCGTCTAATGGCGAAGCTCCCGAATCTGAGCACCCGGCCAATCCGTTGGACGGCGAATTTGCTTTCGCACTCCCCTCCTCCAGCGTCGCCTTCGGAGTCCCATCCACCCCACATCGCAATGACGATGCCTCGGCCAAGGGCGACGACACCAAGCAAGAAAGCGCCCCGCCTGCAGCGAAGGAGAAGGACTGCACCAAGAATTGGAATGACTGCTGGGCTGACCTCGACCCCAAGATCACAGCGCATCCCGACTTGGGCCGGCTGTACATTGGTCGAGTGAACACCGGTCTCAAGTTGGCGCTAACGTCTAATGGACAGCCCATGTTGATATCGTCGGTGGAGTCGACCTGGACCAGTCCCGCCAAGGGGATCTTTACTCGCGTTGGCGCCGAGGCCGCCAGCGGCTTCGCTATTGCTGGCCCGTACGGAGCTGTAGCAGCAGTATTTATTGGGGAGGTCAGCCAAAATACGACGTACAGCCCGATGGGCGCAAATCTCATGTCAGATTATCAGACGCTTAAGAACAGCGGATATTTGTGTGACGATACGAACAAGGCACCCGATCCAGAAAGTTCCCCGACATTAACGCTCCCGGTAGTCCTGGATTTGGATCGGTCGTTTCCAGAAGATAGCCGGGCGTCGAATCCACCGGGAAAAGGGACCGCCCCGTCTGCATGCTGGCACCGTTTTCCGAAGTCGGACGACAACTACTCAAACACCGGATGGTTCTATCGACTCACTGAGGCGAATCCAGACGCGACATTTGCGGAAAGTGACTTCCGGAAATTCGTTCCTCCCATTTACAGACAGGGGATTTCTAACGCCACACTTGAATCCATGGGGGTCACGTACATTGGTCAATCATCGAAGCTACCTGACCGTGCCGACATCGCGTACTTTCCGACTTCTGCGTGCCACGCGATGACACTAGAAATAGCCTGGTGGCACTCGATATTCGAGGGCCTTTCCCTTGGCGGCAACAGCGGGCTAAAGGCGCGTCAAGCGAAAGTCTACGACGTTGTTATCGCAGACCCCCACTTCATTCAAGAGCTCAGTATCGACAAAGGAAGTCGCAAGCTAACGCTGCTAGGTTGTGGCGGCTTTGCTGGAGGCACCGCGCAGGTGCCAGGCGCAGACGAATCTAACGCTGAGTTGATCAAGCAGATAGACGCTGTTCGCGCTGCGCAAAAGAAATGGCAAAAGGGATCGTAGCCCTCATTCAGCTCCAGAGCTTCCAGACTGCCCTACCACCGCAACTCGAAGTGCATTGGCTCGGACCTTACCACCCCCGCCAACCGAGAAACGTCCAGCCTAAGGCGGCGCTAGCCGTTGAAGGCATGCATTCGAGCCAGCGAATGTCCAATCACGAGGGCGGTTCATCTGCCGCCCGGGCTTGTGCAAAGAGTCAAAAAAAGCCCCGGCATCACCGGGGCTTTATTCATCAGACGTTGAAGCGGAAGTGCAAAACGTCGCCTTCCTTAACGATGTATTCCTTGCCCTCCAGCCGCAGGCGCCCGGCTTCCTTGGCCCCCTGCTCGCCCTTGTACTTGATGTAGTCATCGTAGGCGACGGTTTCGGCGCGGATGAAACCACGCTCGAAGTCGGTGTGGATGACGCCGGCGGCCTGCGGCGCGGTGGAGCCGGCGCGGACCTGCCAGGCGCGGACTTCCTTCTCACCGGCGGTGAAGTAGGTCTGCAGGCCGAGCAGCTTGTAGCCAGCGCGGATGACGCGGTTCAGGCCCGGCTCGTCGAGGCCCATGCTCTGCAGGAACTCGTCGCGCTCGGCGTCGTCGAGCTGCGAGAGCTCTTCTTCGATCGCGGCGCACACCGGTACCACCTCGGCGCCCTCTTCCAGCGCGCGGGCGCGGACGGCGTCGAGGTGAGGGTTATTTTCGAAGCCATCTTCCGCCACGTTGGCGATGTACATCAGCGGCTTCATGGTGATCAGGAACATGTCGCGGACCAGCGCCTTTTCGTCGGCGTCGAGGCCGGCGGAACGTGCGCTGCGGCCCTGGTCGAGCACCTTGGCCAGCTTCTCGAGCACCGGCTTGCGGGCCAGCGCGTCCTTGTCGTTGGCCTTGGCCGAACGCGTCGCACGGTCCAGCGCCTTCAGCACGGATTCCAGGTCGGCCAGCGCCAGCTCGGTATCGATCGTTTCGATATCCGAGATCGGGTCGACCTTGTTGGCGACGTGGATGATGTTGCCGTCTTCGAAGCAACGGACGACGTGGGCGATGGCGTCGGTCTCGCGGATGTGCGCGAGGAACTTGTTGCCGAGGCCCTCACCCTTCGAGGCGCCAGCGACCAGGCCGGCGATGTCCACGAATTCCATGGTCGTCGGGATGATCTTCTGCGGCTTCACGATCGCCGAGAGTGCATCCAGGCGGGGATCCGGCACCGGCACGATGCCGGTATTCGGCTCGATCGTGCAGAACGGGAAATTGGCCGAAGCGATACCCGCCTTGGTCAGCGCGTTGAACAGGGTGGACTTGCCGACGTTAGGCAGGCCGACGATGCCGCATTTGATGCCCATGGCGAACTCTGTATCCGGTAGTTTTTTAAAGAGGTCAGGCGACCGTGTGCAGGCGTTTCATCGCCTCTTCGAACTTGCCATCCTGCGCCAGCGGCAGCACGTCGAACGCGCGCCCGATGCCGTGCATGATGGCGTCCTCGTCAGCCGCGTTCGCGCGGCCGAGGACCCACGAGGTGACCTTGTCCTTGTGCCCCGGGTGGCCGATGCCGACCCGCAGGCGGTGGAACTTGCCGTGGCCCAGGTGGGCCATGATGTCGCGCAAGCCGTTCTGGCCGCCGTGGCCACCATCGAACTTCATGCGGACGGTGCCGGGCGAGAGGTCCAGTTCGTCGTGGGCGACGAGGCACTCTTCCGGCTCGATCTTGTAGTAGCGCAGCGCGGAAACGACCGCGATGCCGCTCTTGTTCATGAACGTGGCCGGCTTCAAAAGCCAGACAGGCTCGCCGCCGATGCGCACCTTGCAGGTCTCGCCGTGCAGCTTGCCGTCGAACGACCAGCGCTCGCCCTGCTCCTGGGCAAGGGCATCCACGCACCAGAACCCGGCGTTATGCCGGGTCCTGACGTATTCGGCCCCGGGGTTACCGAGGCCGACGATAAGACGTAGTGACGCCATGCGAAGTAAACGCGTGGCCCGCGACGCAGTGCGCCGCGGGCCACGAGCCGATTACTTGGCTTCGTCCGAAGCGCCCTCGGCGCCTTCGGCCGTCGGGTCGACTTCTTCCTGGATCGCGGCGACGGTGACGACGGCGACGTCGTGCTCCTTGCCCAGGCCCAGTTCCGGCACTTCCACGCCCTTCGGCAGCTTCAGGTCCGACAGGTGGACGATGTCGCCAGCCTTCAGGTCGGCCAGGTCGAGTTCGATGAACTCCGGCAGGTCCTTCGGCAGGCACGACACGGTGACTTCCGTGAGGTTGTGCGAGATGACCAGGCCAGCGGTCTTGCCAGCCGGGCTCTTTTCCTGGTTCAGGAAGTGAACCGGCACGGCGACGCGAACGGCTTCGTTCTCGTTAACGCGCTGGAAGTCCATGTGCAGCATGAGCTGCTTGAACGGGTGCTTCTGCCAGTCCTTGATCAGGACCTTCTGAGCCTTGCCGTCGACGGTCAGTTCGATGACCGACGAGTAGAACGACTCGAAGCGCGAACCGAGCAGGATGTCGTTGTGCAGGACCTGGATGGCCTGCGGCTCGGCGCCTGCGCCGTAGACGATAGCCGGCACGTAGCCCGCGGTACGAAGGCGGCGGCTCGCACCCTTCCCTTCGATCTTGCGGCTCGTGGCGGTGAGCTTGTGGTTGGTAGCCATGGTGGTGTTGCCTCAAGTAAACCGCCTCGCGGCGGTGGTAAAGGTCTTCCCCGCGACCAGGGAAGACCGAAAAAACGGTGGATCAGTCGATGTAGAGCGAGCTCACCGATTCGCCGTAGGCGATGCGGCGGATCGTCTCCGCGAGCAGTTCCGCGACCGACAACTGGCGGATTTTCGCACAGTTACGGGCGTTATCGCGCAGCGGCAGCGTATTCGTGACCACCAGCTGGTCGAGCTGGGAGTTCTCGATGTTGCTGATCGCGGCGCCCGAAAGCACCGGGTGCACGCAGTACGCGACGACCTTGCGGGCGCCCTTTTCCTTCAGCGCCGCCGCGGCGGCGCAGAGCGTGCCGGCGGTGTCGACGATGTCGTCCACCAGCACGCAGGTCTTGCCTTCCACGTCGCCGATGATGTTCATGACCGTGGCCACGTTCGCCTTCGGACGGCGCTTGTCGATGATGGCCAGGTCGGCGTCGTCCAGGCGCTTGGCGAGCGCACGCGCACGCACCACGCCGCCGACGTCCGGGCTGACCACGATCAGGTCATCCATACTGTGGTGACGCCAGATGTCGGCCAGGAGCACCGGCGAGGCGTACACGTTGTCGACCGGAATATCGAAGAAGCCCTGGATCTGGTCCGCGTGCAGGTCGATCGTCAGCACGCGATCCGCACCCGCGGTCGCAATCATCTTGGCGGCAAGCTTCGCCGTGATCGGCACGCGCGCGGAGCGCGGGCGGCGATCCTGGCGGGCGTAGCCGAAATACGGCATCACCGCGGTCACGCTGCCGGCCGAGGCGCGCTTGAGCGCATCCACCAGCACCAGCAGGTCGAACAGGTTTTCCGCGCTGGGCGCGCCCGTCGGCTGGATGACGAACACTTCCTGCTTGCGGACGTTTTCCTCGATCTCGATCTGGGCCTCGCCGTCGCTGAAGCGACCGATGAGGGCCTTGCCCATCGGGATGCCAAGGCGTGCGGCAACATCGTCGGCGAGCGCACGGTGCGCGTTACCGGTGAAAAGCATCGGGGTGGACGTATCCACGAGGACTCCTAGAGGGAACAGTTAGGTTGAAATCGGCGCAGTGCCACCCCTGGAGGTGGCTGGGGCGGCAGGATTCGAACCTGCGCATGCGGGAATCAAAATCCCGTGCCTTAACCAGCTTGGCGACGCCCCAACAATTTCGTGATCACATGCCGCAGCCCGCGGCCCTTTCCGTCCTTAACTACACGAAGCCCCTTGCCCCGATCCGTGCCTGCGCAACCCGCAGCGGCGATGGATCGACACCCGCCGCCACGTGGGCCGTAAAGCCTGCGGGGCAGCGCGAAGCGACCGCGAGGGCCGCTTCAAAGGTTCTCGTTTCCAGGAAGACGCAGCCACCACTGCCGGAAAGCCTGGCGTGGCCGAAGCCCGCCAGCCAGTCCAGCGCCGCGGCCACCCGCGGGTGCCGCGCACGGACCACCGGTTCGAAGGCGTTCTCCGCCGAATCCCCGGAAACAAAGGCCGAAATTGTCGCCCGAGGGGCATTTCGAGTCAATTCGGGGGCGGCGAACAGGGCCGGGGTGGGCACGTGCTCGGCCGGATCGACCACCACGTACCAGCGCCGGGGGAGCATGATCGCCTCGAGCCGCTCGCCCACGCCCTCGGCCCAGGCCGAGCGGCCACGGACGAACACCGGGACGTCGGCGCCAAGCTTCAGGCCCAGCGCGGCCAGGGCGTCCTCGTCCAGGCCCGTGTTCCACAGGGTATTGAGACCGACCAGCACCGATGCGGCATCCGAACTGCCGCCGCCGAGCCCACCGCCCATCGGGATCCGCTTGGCGACGTCGATCTCGGCGCCGAGCCGGGTGCCGGTGGCCGCCGCCAGCAGGCGGGCCGCGCGCACGGTCAGGTCGGTCTCCTCGGGCACGCCCGGGATATCCCGCGGCCGGATGATCACCCCGTCCTCGCGGACCCGCAGGCGGATCTCATCGCCCCAGTCGAGCAGGCGGAAGACCGTCTGCAGCTCGTGGTAGCCATCGGCGCGGCGGCCGACGATGCGCAGGAACAGGTTGAGCTTGGCCGGGGCCGGCCATGCGGTCCAGTCGCCCCGGGCAAGCGGCGCCAGCATGCGGCTCATGAACACCCGCAGGTGGTCGGGGAAGCCGTTGTCGCGGTCGCGCGCCAGGGCCTCGGCGAACTCCGGGGCCCGCTTGTCGACCACCGCGAAGCCGTGCTTCGCATAGAACGGCGCGTTCCAGGGCACGTCGGCCAGGGTGCCCAGATCGACACGGGCATAGCCGGCCTCGCGGGCCCAGGCGCAGGCATGCTCGAGCAGGGCCGCGCCGATGCCGCGGCGACCGAACGCCGGCAGCACATCGATCTCGGCAATGCCGATGGCGCCCGGGTTGCCGTCCGTATCCAGGCAGACGAAACCGACGACCTCCTCCCCGACCACCGCGACCCAGCACAATCCACGGGTGATCAGCTGGCGAACCATGTCCACTGGCAGCGACATGCCGGAATACGACGGCCACGCCTCATGCCCGCGAAACAGTTCCACCGCCGCACGTTCGATCTCGCAGAGGCGCCCGGCGTCATCGGGGTGAGCGCGGGCGATGGTGAAGGCCGTCACTGCCCCAGCTGCCACGACTCGATCGCGAGACGCACCTTGTAGGGCGGCTTCTCCGCGAACACCTTGCTCGGCATCGCCGGCTGGCGCGACGCGTCCCAAGCCTTGTATTCAACGGTCCAGCCATCCTGGACCAGCTGCGAGGGCAGCTTGTCATCGCCAAAGCGGATATCGGCCGGGCCAGTGTCGGCGCGCAGGCCGAGGACCCAGCGCTTCAGCTCGGCCATCGGGATCTGCCAGCCCACCGTCTGCGCCATCAGCGTCTCGGCGTCGCGGCCGCGACGGGTGCCGCCATCGAGGCCCTCGAGCTCGGCGCCATCGGGACCACCGGTCAGCCGAAAGCTCCGGCCCGTGACCGGCGCGCGGACGGTGAAGTCGTAACGGTCGCCATCCTGGTGCCAGGTCAGGCTGCCCGAATGCGAATCGGTGTCCGTGGCCACGGAAAGCTTGCCCTGAAGCGTCCAGTGCGATGTATCGGCCAGGTCGCGCTCGCGCTGCGCCTGTTGGCTCATCGTGACCACATCGCCTTCGCGGTGGACCGTGGGGCGCGTCGGGGCGCAGGCGGCCAGGAGAGTCAGGGAGGCCGCGAGGCAGGGCCGGATGTAACGGGACATGCAAACTCCGATGTAGGAGCGCGCTTGCGCGCGATTAAAGCGATGGAACGGGATGCGAAGGGTTGCGCGGGTGGCTATCGCGCGCAAGCGCGCTCCCACAAAAGCGTCTTGTAGCGGGCCCTGTGGCGGTGCCGTTAAGGGCGTCGCTCACAGGGTGAGCTCCTACGGTTTGAGCTTCTGCTCGGTTTTCTGCAGGGAGGCGTTCTTCGGGTCGATCCGGCGTACTTCGTTCAGCACCTTGCGCGCTTCGTCGCGCTCGCCGCGCTGCCAGAGCACCTCGGCGAGGTGCACGCCGATGTCGCCATCCTTCTGCTTCGCCCATGCACCACGCAAGGTGGACTCAGCCTGGTCGAGCTGGCCCTGGCGGAATTTCAGCCAGCCCCACGAATCGGCGACCGACGGATCATCGGGGCGTGCGGAACGCGCCGCCTGCAGCAACGACTGCGCCTCGGCGAGATCGCGATCGTTATCAGCGAGCGTATATCCCAGCGCGTTGCTGGCCTCGATGTCGCCGGGCTTCATCTCCAGGACCTTGCGGAAGTCCGCCACCGCCTGGTCGACGCGCCCCGCCTCGGCATAGGCCAGGCCACGCGCGTAGAGCATGTCGGTGTCGTCCGGCTTGACTCGCAGCGCCTTGTCGTACGAAGCGACCGCGGCATCGAAATGGCGCGAGTCCATGTACAACTCGGCATCGACCGCGAAGGCCTTCACCAGGGCTTCGGGGCGGTCGGCGTACGTCGTCTGCAGGTCCGCGACGATCTGGTGGGCGTCGTCATCCTTGCCCTGCAGGTGCAGGATCACCGCACTGCGCACCGAGGCATCGAAGATCCGCGGATCGTCGTCGCCCACCGCGGCGTACCAGTCGAGGGCGTCTTCCTTCTTGTCGAGCAGTTCGGCCAGCTGCCCCAGCGTGAAGGCGTTATCGGCCTGCACATCATCGGGACGGTGACGGATCTCGTCATACAGACGGCGCAGCGCGGCCTTGTCGGCCGCACGCGCGGCCAGGGTCATCCGCATCGTGTAGGTATCGGCATCCTGCGGACCCGTGGCAACCACGGTCGCGGCGCCCTTCTCATCGCCGCCCTGCGCAAGCAGCGTGGCATAGGCCAGGCGCAGGCGCGGGTTCTTCGGATCCTTTGCGACGGCCTTCGCGAACAGCTTCTTCGCCCCTTCCTTGTCGCCCGCGCGGAACTTCTGCTGGGCGGCCCAGGCGTAGGTGGCGCCATCGTGGAAGCGCTTCTGCGCCTCCTCGCCCATGCGCTGGGCGTAGTCGTGGCGGCCTAGGTTCTCACCCAGTTCGGCCATGGCCAGCCAGGCGGTGGCCTCGTTTGGCAAGCGCTGGGGCGTGGCGATCCGTTCGAGCAGGACCCCGGCCTGGGCCGCGTCGCGCCCCTGGACGAGGGTGCGGCCGAAGGCCCGCCACGCGTCCTTGTCGCCCGAAGACACGAGGATCTCCAACTGGCGCTGGGCCTCGGCGGTGTCGCCGCGATCCAGCGCCATGCGGGCGCGGCCCTCGGCCAGCTCAGCCGGCCTGGCGCCCAGGGCGGCCCAACGGTCGAGCGCCCGGTTGGCGGCGTCCTGGTCATGGATGGCCAGGGCCAGCTCGGCGGCGCGGCTGGCCACGATGGGGTCGTTGCTGAGCGCCGCGGCCCGCCCGTAAGCGTCCGAGGCGGTCTTGAGATCGTTGGCGGCGATGGCGAAATCGCCGGCCATGACCTGGGCCTCCAGGTCACGCTCTGGCGGCACGATCGCCACGTGCAGGCGGTCGAGGGGCTGGACGCCGGTCCGCACCTGCTTAGGCTGCTGGGTGGCGGGTGGTGTGGTGGTGGCGCAACCCGAGATGGCCGCGGCGGCACCCATGAGGACCACAAAATGCCGCACTTGCTTGAACTTGGACCAACCGGTCAGCACACTACTCTCCGTTGTTTTTCCGCTACGGACAGGCCCGTGCAAGCGCCCGAAGCCTTGTCAGCGCACAATGCGCCCTTAGCTTAGCCGACGCCACCCCTGCCGAGCGCAGCCGCCGACATGCCATTGATCGCCCTTGGGCTCAACCACCTCACCGCGCCGGTCAGCCTGCGCGAGCAGGTTGCGTTCGACGCCACGGTGGCTCCCGAGGCGCTCGGCGACCTCACCCGGCAGCCTGGCGTGGAAGAGGCGATGATCCTTTCGACCTGCAACCGCACCGAGCTCTACGTGAGCGTGGCCGACGGTTTCCAGGCCGTGCCGGGCCAGTGGCTCTCCCGGCAACACCGGTTGACCCCGCAGCGGCTGGATGAGTTCCTCTACCGCCACGACGAGCAGGAAGCCGTGCGCCATATGTTCCGCGTGGCGACGGGCCTGGACTCCATGGTGCTGGGCGAGCCGCAGATCCTCGGCCAGGTGAAGGACGCCTACCAGCAGGCGCGTGGCGCCAATGCGCTGAAGGCGCCCATGGAGCGCCTGCTCCAGCACACCTTCGCCGTGGCCAAGCGCGTGCGCACGGATACCCGGATCGGCGCCCATACCGTCTCGGTGGCCTACACGGCCGTTCGCCTGGCGGAACAGGTCTTCACCGACCTGCGCCAGGCCTGCGTCCTGCTGATCGGCGCCGGCGAGACGATCGAACTGGCCGCGCGCCACCTGGCCGACAAGCAGGTGCGCCGGCTGATCGTGGCCAACCGCACCCTCGAGAACGCCCAGGAGCTCGCCGGCCGTTACAGCGGCTATGCGATCGCCCTGGCCGACCTGCCCCGCCACCTGGCCGAGGCCGATATCGTCATCAGCTCCACCGCCTCGCGCCAGCCCGTGGTCACCCGCGCCATGGTGGCCGATGCGATCGCCCAGCGCCGGCGCCGGCCCATGTTCATGGTGGATATCGCGGTGCCGCGCGATATCGAGGCCAGCGTGGCCCAGCTCGACGACGTCTACCTTTACGGCATCGACGACCTCAAGCAGGTCATCGACGAGAACCGCCGCTCGCGCGAGCTGGCCGCCCGCGAGGCCGACGCGATCATCGACCTGCAGGTCGAACGGTACATGTCGTGGCGCCGCGCGCTGACCCTGCGCAACCCGGCCGTCGACATGCGCGTGGCCGCCGAGGCCCAGCGCGACGAGGTCCTCGCCAAGGCCCAGGCCATGCTGGCGAAGGGCCGCAGCGCCGAGGAAGCCCTGGCCTTCCTCGCCAATACGCTCACCAACAAACTGCTCCACGCGCCCAGCGCCCGCCTCCGCGATGCCGCCCTTTCCGGCGACCTGGACCTGCTCCACGCCGCTGGCCGGCTGTATGGACTGGACCCGGACGACGACGTTTCCGCATGATGTACGGCTCCGAGCCGTCCTTCGTGCCCTAGATGACCCCGTCGATCCGCCGCAAACTCGAAGCCCTCGCCGAACGCCACGAAGAGGTGGGCCTGCTGCTGGCCCAGCCCGAGGTGCTCGCCGACGGCAACCGCTTCCGCGACCTTTCGCGCGAATACGCGCAGCTGGAGCCGGTGGCCGCCTCGCTGAAGGAGCACGACAACGCCGAGCGCGAACTGGCCGATACGAAGGCCATGCTCGACGACCCGGACATGCGCGAGATGGCTGCCGATGACATCGGCCGGATCGAGCAGCGCCTCGCCGAACTCGATGGCGAGCTGCAGATCCTGCTGCTGCCGAAGGACCCGCGCGACGAAGGCAACCTGTTCCTCGAAGTGCGCGCCGGCACCGGTGGCGATGAGGCCGCGATCTTCGCCGGCGACCTGTTCCGCATGTATGCCCGCTACGCCGAACGCCAGCGCTGGCACGTCGAGATCCTCAACGCGAATGAAGGCGAGCACGGCGGCTATAAGGAAATCGTGGCGCGCATCGAGGGCCGCGGGGCCTATTCGCGCCTGAAGTTCGAATCCGGCACCCACCGCGTGCAGCGCGTCCCGGAAACCGAATCGCAGGGGCGTATCCACACCTCGGCGGCCACCGTCGCGATCCTGCCCGAGCAGGACGAGGTCGCGGACATCGAGATCCGCGATGGCGACCTGAAGGTGGATACCTTCCGCGCCTCCGGCGCCGGCGGCCAGCACGTCAACAAGACCGATTCGGCGATCCGCATCACCCACCTGCCCACGGGCACGGTGGTGGAATGCCAGGATGAGCGCAGCCAGCACAAGAACCGCGCGCGGGCGATGAGCCTGCTGAAGGCGCGCCTGCTCGATGCCGAGCGCAGCAAGCAGAGCGCCGCCCAGGCCGAGGCGCGCCGCCTCCAGGTCGGCTCGGGTGACCGCAGCCAGCGCATCCGCACCTACAACTTCCCCCAGGGCCGGATCACCGACCATCGCATCAACCTCACCCTGTACCGGCTCCTCGAGGTCATGCAGGGCGACCTCGACGAACTGGTCGACACCCTCACCCGCGAAAACCAGGCGGATGAGCTGCAGAGCCTGACCGCCTCATCGTAAGAACCCGCGACACCCGGCAACCCTGTGGGAGCGCGCTTGCGCGCGATCGCGCGCAAGCGCGCTCCCACGAGGGGCAGCCGACGAAGCGCTGACACAACCCGTGGCATGCTTGGACCAAACCACGCAAGGACCCGCCATGGGCAAGAAGAAAAAGCAGTACGAGCACGACCTCGAGGCGCTGCAGGTTGAACTGGTCGGCCTGACCCGCTGGCTGCGCCGCACCGGCAAGCGCATGGTCGTGATCTTCGAAGGGCGCGATGCCGCCGGCAAGGGCGGCACCATCAAGGCCATTACCGACAAGCTCGATACGCGCGCCGCGCGCGTCGTCGCACTGGGCAAGCCCACGTCGGAAGAAGACAGCCAGTGGTACTTCCAGCGCTACGTGCCGCACCTGCCGCACGCCGGCGAGCTCGTGCTGTTCGATCGCAGCTGGTACAACCGCGCCGTGGTCGAACCGGCCATGGGCTTCTGCACGCCAGCCCAGTACGACGCCTTCATGAAGGCGGTGCCCGCCTTCGAAAAGCTGCTCACCGACGATGGCATCATCCTGCTGAAGTACTGGCTGGCCGTGGACCAGGCCGAGCAGGAGGAACGTTTCGCCGAACGCGCCGCCGACCCGCTCAAGCGCTGGAAGCTTTCGCCCGTCGACATCAAGGGTCGGCAGAAGTACGAGGAAATGGGCGACCTGCGCGACGCCATGATCCAGCACACGGATACGTCCGATGCCCCATGGTTCGTCGCCAACTTCAACGACCAGAAGGCCGGCCGGCTCGACCTGATCCGGCACCTGCTCGACCAGATCCCCGACAAGCTCGTCCCCGAGGACGAGATCGACCTGCCGAAGCTCAAGGGCAAGCCGCAGAAGGAGCGGGTTACCGCGAAGGCGGTGAAGGTACCGAAGGTCTACTGACCCGGCGCACCGGTGGCGGCCGCTTCGGCAGCCGCCCCGTGCGCGACAGCCTCAGCCACTGGCGCATCGCCAGCAGGCCGCCGATCGATTCGATGATCGCCGCCGGCACCCACATGATCACGCCGCCGATCAGCTGGCCGGTGAGCACGTTCATCGTGAAGGCGCGGCCGCAGATCTCGAAGATCGGATACAGGTCGGCCTTCGAGAAGGTGACGATGGCGCCGGCGATGATCTGCGGTGTCATGGTGAACGCAGGCGACAGCACGCGGATCCCGGGCGTCATGCGCCCCGGCGGCTTCGGCCGGTGATCGAGGACGAGCCACCAGTACGCCAGGCCCGAGAGCATCATCGACCAGTTCATGAAGCGGTAGATGCGCCAGTCGAGCATCGCCAGCGTCTGCACATCCGGGATCAGCCAGACCAGGATCAGGCCCACGAACGACAGGGTCACGAACGCGGGATTCAACAGCACCGCGGCGAGCACGCGGCATACCGTTCCGCGCGACGCGCGGCGCAGCCGCACCCGCCACGCCAGCGGCAGCCCGGCGCGCAGCACGCTACCCGGGTACGCCGCGACGAGCAGCAACGGGGCCAGGTGGTGCAGCAGCACCTGCTGGATCCGGTGCATGAAGAACTCATGCTCGAAGAAATAATCCAGGTAGGTGTGCAGCGACACGTACACGATGGCCATGCCGGCCCAGAACGCCGCCTGCCGCCCCGCGGGAACACGCAGGCGCCGCGCACCGCGGGCGTACAGCCAGGCTGCGCCCACGAACAACGCCAGGAAGGTCCACGAGAACTCCCACGGCACGATCCATTTCATCAGCCCCCCGGCCATCACGCTCACATCTCCCGGCGTCCGCGGCGCGTACGCCGCCAGCCAAAGATCAGGCCAAGGATCGCGACCAGCGCCGGCACCAGCACGATATTGATGAACTTCAGGCGCAGGCCGAGCGCATCGATCTCCGCGTTGAGCTGGTGCTGCACGTCGCGCAGCTCCTTGCCGATCGCCAGCTTGCGCTGGAGGTACTGCTCCACTTCCTTGCGCTGCTGCGCGGTCAGGGTGTTCGGCGATGCCGTGCCCTTGGTTGGCTGCAGCTCCGACAGGCGACGCTGCGTGTCGTAGAGCTCGTTCTCCAGCTCGCGCTTCTTCACCAGGAACTTGCGGTCGGCCGCGGCCTGCAGCGCACGTACACGGGTGAACGGCCGCTGCAGGTTCGCGCGCCCGCGGATTGAAAGCAGTGCGGTCGAACCACCGAGGTTGTCCACGATGTTGGCGATGAAGTCACCGTTGTTGGCGAACGGCGTCATCTGCTGCTGGCCGAGCAGGGGCTGCACATCGAGCCAGAGGCGATCGGAGAGCAGGTCCGTGTCGGCCACCAGGATCACTTCGCCCGGCGCCGCCGCGACATCGAGGTGGCCAGGCCCCTTCCGCTCGGGGAACGCCGTATGGAAGGTATCGCGCAGGCGCGCGGCCAGCACGTAGCGATCGTGGTTCGGCTCGTAGTTGTCGAGCAGGGCCGACGGGTCGGTCGCTGTATCGCGCACGCGTTGGGCCGGTACCAGCATGGCCTCGTCCGAGGTCTGCACCAGCGGCAGCATGCGTGCCTTCGTGTCCGGCGCGAGGTCGAAGAAACCCGCCGTGGAGAAGTTGATCCGCTGCAGGCTCGCCGTCACCACGTCATCGTGGTTCAGGTCCTGCATGGAGAGGCCCAGCATGGCCGGATGCGGCACGCTGGTGCCGTTCAGGTCGATCGTCAACGCCTGCGAACGATCGAGCACCACCCTGGTCGGGTCATACACCACGCCCCAGGTTTCGAAAAGGCGGCGCAGGTCGGAATCGTGGTCATCCACCGTACCGTTCGAGTCGATCAGCGGTGCCGAATCCATTTCCGCGTCCGGGTCGACGAAGACCACCAGATGGCCCCCGTGCAACACGTACTGGTCGATCGCGTACTGCGCGTCATCCGGGAGCTTCTTCGGGTGGATGAGCAGCAGCACGTTGAACGACGGATCGACCTTCGTGAGGCTGCCGGCATCGATGCTGGTCACGTTCGCGAGCTGGTCGAGCTGGCGCAGCACGGTCCACGGCTGCTCGCCGATGACCATGTTGCCTTCGACGGGCAACGAGCTGATCACGCCGATCTTCGGCTTGCGCGGCGCGCCCAGCTCGTAAAGGAGCTTGGCGATGTCGTACTCGACGAACGCTTCGCGGGCGGGGTCGAAGAATGGGATGGACTGCGACGTCGCGGCGTCGCCAGTACCGGTCGTTCCCACCAGGCCGAAGAACACCCGCTCGCCATTGCTGCCGCCACTGGCGGGCGTCAGGCCGTAGCTCTCGGCGGCATCCTCGTCGTCGGAATACGGCACCGGGTCGATGATCCGGAAGCGGATGCGCCCGTGGGCACGCACCGCGATCTCACGCAGCATCTCCTGCACGCGCTGCTCGTAGCTGCGCAGCTGCGGCAGCTCACGCGTGGCGTGGTCGGAAAAATACAGCGTCAGCGTCATCGGCTTGCCGAGGCTGTCGACGATGTCCTGCGTGCCGGCAGTGAGCGTGTAGATGCGATCTTCGGTGAGATCGACACGCGCGGTACGCAGCGACATGGAACTCAGGCCGATGACCGCCAGGAACAGGACGGCGATGGCGCCCAGCCCGAGGCGCAGCACGTTGGCGCGGGAAAGCGAGAGCGAGGGCCGCTTCATCAGCGCGTCCTCTTCAGGTCGAGCACCAGCACGGCCGCACCCAGCCACGCCACGATCATGGCGCCGAAGTACATCAGGTCGCGCAGGTCCAGCACGCCACGCGCGATGGCGTTGGCGTGGCGCACGATCGACAGCTGGCCCATGGCACCGATCAGCTTCGGTGGCACCGCGTCCTGGAAGAAATCCAGCACCTGCGGCTGCCCGATCAGGAGCAGCACGAAGCACACCGAGGCGGTAAGGATGAACGCGATGATCTGGCTGCGCGTAGCGGTCGACATGCACGCGCCAACGGCGATGAACGCACCGGCCATCAGCCAGCTGCCGATGTATCCCGCCATCACCACGCCGTTATCCGGGTTGCCCAGGTAGTTCACGGTGATCCAGATCGGGAACGTGAGCACCAGGCAGATGCCGATGAAGCCCCATGCCGCCAGGAACTTGCCAAGCACCGCCTGCGAAATGCTCACCGGCAACGAAAACAGCAGCTCAAGCGTTCCCGATGCGCGCTCCTCGGCCCACATCGACATCGTCACCGCGGGCACCAGTACCAGGTAGAGCCACGGGTGCATATCGAAGAAGGGCTGCAGATCGGCCAGACCGCGATCGTAGAAATCGCCCGTGTAGAAGGTGAGGATGCCGGCCAGGACCAGGAAGATCACCATGAACACGTACGCGACGGGCGTAACGAAGTAGGCGCGCAGCTCGCGGCGCGCGATGGCGGACACCGCGCTCATGCGTTGCCCCCACGCGGCTGCGTCGTGATCTGCCGGAACACCTCGTCGAGGCGCCCCTGTTCGAGCTGGATCTCCGTGATCCGCAGGTTCTGCTCGCGCAGGAGTGCCTGGACATCATCGAGGATGGCGTGGCCCGGCTTCGGGAACACGGTGACACGCCCGTCCAGCGGGTCGACTTCGGTCATGGAGACCCCGGGGATACGCGCGAGCATCTCGCGCGACACCGCACTGCCCTGCGCACTGAAGGAGACGGCGCCGTGGTAGCGCGAGCGGGCCTCCAGCTCGGCCGGCGTGGCGTCAGCCAGCAGCTTGCCGTTCGCGATGATCGCCACGCGGTTGCACAGCGCGTGCACTTCTTCGAGCAGGTGGGTGGAGATCAGGATGGTGCGCTCACGCGCCATGGCATCGATGAGCATGCGCACGGAATGCTTCTGGTTGGGATCGAGGCCGTCGGTGGGCTCGTCGAGCATGAGCACCGGGGGATCGTGGAGGATGGCCTGGGCGAGGCCCACGCGGCGGCGCAGGCCCTTGGAGAGGGTTCCGATCGGGGCTTCGAGCACGTCCTCGAGCTCGAGCCGCATGACGACCTCATCGAACCGGCGCCGGGCGATCTCGCGATCGAGCCCGCGGACGCGAATCATGAAGGTGAGGAATTCGCGCACGGTCATCTCGGCGTAGCTGGGTGCGCCTTCGGGGAGGTAACCGAGGGCGCGCTTGGCGGCGAGGGGCTCGCGGCGGATGTCGTGGCCGCAGACGCTGGCGGTGCCGCTGGTGGGCGTGAGGAAGCCGGCGATCATGCGCATGGCGGTCGATTTGCCGGCGCCATTGGGGCCGAGCAGACCGACGACCTGGCCGGGTTCGGCTCGCAGGGTCAGGGAATCGACCGCGATAAGCGGGCCGTAGCAGCGGGTGAGTCGGTCGGTCTCGATCATGTCCCTTCATTAACGCACGCGGCTGTCCCGGCTTCCACCCTGCGGCTGGCAAGCCTTGCGCAGCAACGCCCTTGTGGGAGCGCGCTTGCCGGCACAAAAAAAGGCCGCGATTGCTCGCGGCCTTTTTCGTGCTGCCTAAGCCGGGAGGCTTAGTTGGCGGCGGTGCCGGCCGGGGCCGGAGCCGTGCCTGCCGGCGCCGGGGCGGTGCCCGCGGCGGCCGGGGCAGCGGCGGTGGACGAACCGGCCGGGGCCGAATCTTCCAGGCCCGGCTGCTTCATGCCGGCTTCCTGCTCCGGGGTCTGGTCCGGAAGGTTGTCGCCCTGCAGCGGCAGGTAGATCTCGAACTTCTGCTCGTCGTAACCCTCGATGGTGCCCTTGTTGTTCACGGGCGCCTTCGTCTGGATGTCGTACGCGCGGTAAACCACGTCGTCGTACTTGTAACCATGGGTCTGCGAGTAAGCAGCAAGCATCTGGCGGGTCTGCGGCAGGCCGGCACCGGTGCCGCTCCATTCGGCCTTGAGGGCCTTGCCACCGAAGGCCAGGACAGCCTTCACGTTGCCATCGACGATGACGCGACCGAACTTGTCCTTGCTGCCCGGGGCGGCGGCATCGGCCGGCGCGGCGGGAGCGCCAGCCGACGAAGCTTCAGCCGGGGCGGCGGCGTCGAGCGACGGACGCTGGGCGGCGGTCAGTTCGATGTCCTGGCCATTGATCTTCAGCGTGGTGGCGTCGATCTCGGCGGCCACGTCGAAGGTGTAGTTCTGGTCACCCCAGTTGGTCGTGAACGTGATGCGCGGGCTCACGATGTTCACGCCCAGCTTCTTGGCGGCGGCCTGGATCTCGGCCATGGCCTTGTCCGACGCCGTGTCGACATCGTCGAGCGTGCGCGGGGCCGTGGTGGAGACGAACAGGATGGGCTTGGCCGGCTGCTCGACGATCGACGGAACCATCTTGCTGTAGTCGATGTTGGGGATCGACGCCATCAGGTTCTGCAGGTTCGACAGGCTGAACTGGATCAGGGAATCCGGATCGCCGTGGATGTAGAGGTTGCTGAAGCGGTCGACCAGGTTGAAGCCGTAATCGACGTCGTAAGCCCAGACCACGTTCACCAGCTTCTGGCTACGGCCAGTGCGGGCGAGGGTGATCGTGAACTTCTTGTCGTGGCCGCGCCAGTTGTTCTCGACGTTCCAGACGATCGTGCCCTTGCCTGCATCGCTGATGCCGGCGAAGTTCGGGTCGATCGAGGCGATCTCGAGGGAGCCGTCACCCGTCTTCGGGTCCGGCGAGGTCCAGGAGATCTTGGCACCCGGGCCGTAGGCCTTGCCAGACAGCTGGAACTGGAGCTTGGGGTCCAGCGTGCGCTGGACGCTGTAATCCGGGTAACGACGGAAGTTGCTAAAGACGTCGTAAACCTGGCGCAGATCCTTGCTGATCACCAACGGGCGCTCGACGTGTCCGGTCGAGGGCATGGCCACGCCAACAACGACGCCAAGGACGGCGACGATGACGATAGCGACAAGAAATTCTAACAGACGCGTCATTCCACGGTTCTCCGAACGTCTTTGAACAGGCAACCCCCGGCTGTGGCGTCCGCGCGGTCACCCCTGAAGAATCGGCCCGTGGCATGGGCATGCCAGTGCCGAAAGAACCGATGGTAGCCGGTCATGGCGCCGAGCGCCATTGGGTCCCCTGCCCTTTTTCCCAAGCAGGCACAAGGCGAAAAATTCCGGGTCCCCACGGCCCGGTCAGCCCGGCGTCAGACGATGCCGAGCTCCAGGGCCTTCAGGACCGCGCGGGTGCGGTCGCGGACGCCGAGCTTGGAGAGGATGTTGGAGACGTGGTTCTTCACCGTGCCCTCGGCCACTCGGAGGGAATTGGCGATTTCCTTGTTGCTGTACCCGCCGGAGAGCAGGCGCAGGATCTCGGTCTCGCGCTCGGTGAGCGGGTCGGGCTGTTCCAGGCTGGAGAACTGGTTCTGGATCCGCCCCACCCCGGCCAGCAGGCGCTGGGTGACCATCGGCGCCACCAGGGAGCCGCCGGCGGCCACCGTACGGACCGCCTCGACCAGCTGGTCGAGCGACACATCCTTCAGCAGGTAACCACGGGCACCCGCCTTCAGGCCCGACAGCACGAGCTGGTCGTCGTCGAAGGTGGTCAGGATGATCGTCGGCGGCAGCTCGTTGCGCCCGCCGAGGGCCTGGAGCACCTCCAGGCCGCTCATGTTCGGCATGCGCAGGTCCAGCAGGACCACGTCCGGGCGTACCTGGGGAATGGTCTGTACGGCCTGGGCGCCATCGGCGCACTCGGCGACCACGCGGATATCCCCGGCAAGGTCGAGCAGTGAACGTATGCCCTGGCGAACCAGGTTCTGATCGTCAACGAGGCAGACGGAGATCATGAAGGATCCTCGGATGGAACGGGGATGGTGGCATGCGGAGGCAGTAATGGGCTATCGGCCAATGGCGGACGCGCGGGCGCGTGGGCCAGGACCTGGGCCTCGCCGAGCGGGAGCCGCGCGGTGAGGGCGAAACCGCCTTCCGGCATGTCGCGGAACGCCACGGTGCCGCCGAACTCGGCCAGGCGCTCGCGCATGCCGTTCAGGCCATTGCCGGGGCGGAAGCTACCAGTGACGCCGGCGGTGCCACGGCCGTCGTCGCGGGCGTCGAGGCACAGCTCATCGGGACCGGTGTGGCGGAAGGTGAGCCACAGATGACGGGCATTCGCGTGGCGAACCGTGTTCGTCAGGATCTCCTGGACACAGCGCAGCAGCATCTGCGCGCGACGCGGATCCTCCACGCCGAAGCGCGGCGGAATGGCGAGATGCACGGTCAGGCCGGGCACGCCTTCGGTCAGGCTGCGCAAGGCCTGGGTCAGGTCGATGGCATCGTCCTGGCGCAATTCGCTCACCACCTCGCGCACGTCGGCCAGCAGCTGCTTCGCCGTGCTCTGCGCCTTCAACACGTGCTCGCGAGCGGTGTCATTGGTGAGGTGGCTGGCCACTTCAAGGTTCAGGCTGAGCGCGGTGAGGTGGTGGCCCACGAGGTCGTGCAGGTCACGCGCGATCCGCATGCGCTCGGCGATGCGCGTGGATTCGGCTAGCAGGGCGCGCGTGGCGCGCAGTTCCGAGTTCAGGCGGCGCAGCTCTTCGCGCTCGTCCGCCTGCTGGCTCGCCACCATGGAGGTGATGAACATCAGGGCGGAGAAGCCAAAATACAGGCAGGCCTGCATGACCGAGAGCAGCAGGTTGTAGGCCGGCAGTTGCATCATTACCGGGATAAGGGCGAGATGCGCCACCACCATCCAGACCATGCCCACCGGCAGGCTGACCAGCCAGGGCACCACCGCGGCGACGATGACCAGCAGCAGCGCGGAGAGGCCGCTCTTGCTCAGCACGCCGATCGCGAGCGCCGTGCCGGTCAGGATCACCAGCACGGTGACCCGGGTCGGCCCATCCACGCGCGAGCCGAGGCTGCGCGTCAGCAGCCAGTAAACCAGCCCGAACAATACGTAGCACCCGGTCCAGGCCAGCAGGGCCACGTCGGGGATCTGGCCCGGCTCCGAGCCGGCGCGCTGCAGCGAAAGCGGCAGGCCCACGCACAAGTAAACAAAGTACGTGGCGTACCGGAGCAGGCGGACGTGGTTGAACTGGACCTTGGACATGCACGCATCATAGGCCTTCGCGGCGCGCGCACCACCTGACTGAAGTCATGCGGGCCGGAGGTGGCAAGCACCGGCTTTACAACGGTTTTACATCCGCCGGCGCGCTCCCCGCCCGGGGCAGGCCGTGCCATAATGCCGCGCATCGGGCGGCCCGGGGGCCGCCTTCTTTTGAAACACCTGGATCGGAGTAACGAATGGCCCTTGCCATCCGCGACGTGCGCGAGCACGACCTGGATGCCGTGCTGGCGCTTAATAACGCAGCGGGCACCGGCATCCTCGCCACCGATCGCACCCGGCTTCGCCACCTGTACGACATCGCGCATTACTTCCGCGTCGCCGAACAGGATGGGCGCATCGTCGGCTTCCTTATCGCCATGCGCCAGGATGCCGAATACCAGAGCCCGAATTTCCGCTGGTTCCAGGCCCATTACGAATCCTTCGTGTATATCGATCGCATCGTGATCGAGCGCGATTTCCGTGGGCATGGCCTGGGCCGCATTTTTTATTGTGATGTGCAAAGTTATGCCGAGGTACGCGTGCCGCTCCTGACCTGCGAAGTTTTCCTTGAACCCCGTAATGACCAGACCGTGCTGTTCCACGGCACCATGGGTTTCCAGGAAGTGGGCCAGCAGCAGATGGGTAGCGATGGTCCCAAGGTGAGCCTGCTCGCCCGCGAGCTGCCCAGCTTCCCGTTCGTGCGTGAGCGCTACCTCGAGCAGGATGGCCTGCCCGACGTGGCGTGGCTGGCCGAACGCCAGCGCCCCGCGGACCACCGCGGAGTGGCCGCATGAGCGCCCGCGCCGAATCCCTCGAGGCCGCCTGCGACCTGCGTTTTGGCCAGGTCGGCATCGCCTGCGTGCGCGTGCGCCGCGTCGATGCCGCCGCGCTGGTGGAAGAACTCGAGCGCCGCGTGCGCTCCGCCCCGCAGATGTTCAACCGCGCCGCGGTGGTGCTCGACCTGTCGCACCTCCCCCGCCTGCCGGACGACGGCATGGTCGACGCCCTGCTCGAGGCGATCCGCAGCGCCGGCATGATGCCGGTGGGCATCGCGTACGGCACCAGCGAGACCGAAGCCCTCGCCGAGCGGATGAACCTGCCGCTGATCGCCAAGTTCCGCGCACAGTACGAACCGGGCCAGGGCGATACCGCCACGGCACAGGCCCCGGCACCCGCCGCGCCCGCGATGGCGCGCGCCGAGCCCACGGCCAGCGTGGACACCGGCACCACCATCACCGCACAGCAGCACACCGGTAGCGCCGTGCGCTCCGGCCAGCAGGTGTATGCCCGCGAACGCGACCTCGTGGTCGCCGCCGCGGTAGCCAACGGCGCCGAAGTCATCGCCGATGGTTCGATCCACGTGTACGGCACCTTGCGCGGCCGCGCCATGGCCGGCGCACAGGGCGATGAGACCGCCCGCATTTTTTGCTCCGACTTCCGCGCCGAGCTGGTCGCGATCGCGGGGCACTATCGCGTGTTCGAGGACATGCCCAAGGAATTCGAAGGCCAGGCCGTGCAATGCTGGCTCGATAATGGAAAACTCATGATCGCGCGCCTCTGACGCCGGTCCCAACCGTTTTTTGCGGAGACATCTCTTGACTGAAATCATCGTCGTCACCTCCGGCAAGGGCGGAGTCGGCAAGACCACCACCAGTGCCTCCCTCGCGACCGGCCTCGCCATCGAGGGCAAGAAGGTCGCCGTCATCGACTTCGACGTCGGCCTGCGCAACCTCGACCTGATCATGGGCTGCGAGCGCCGCGTGGTGTACGACTTCGTCAACGTCGTGCACGGCGAGGCCACGCTCAAGCAGGCCCTGATCAAGGACAAGCGCCACGAGAACCTCTACGTGCTCGCCGCGTCGCAGACGCGCGACAAGGACGCGCTGACCCAGGAAGGCGTGGAGAAGGTGCTCGAGGAGCTGGCGAAGGAGAACTTCGACTTCGTGGTCTGCGATTCGCCCGCCGGCATCGAGAAGGGCGCGCACCTGGCGATGTACTTCGCCGACCACGCCGTCGTCGTCGTGAACCCGGAGGTTTCCTCCGTGCGCGATTCCGACCGCATCCTCGGCCTGCTCTCGAGCAAGACCCGCCGCGCCGAGAAGGGCGAAGCCCCGATCAAGCAGCACCTGCTGCTCACGCGCTACAACCCGAACCGCGTCGAAGCCGGTGAAATGCTCAGCGTGAAGGACGTCGAGGAAATCCTCGGCATCTCGGTCGTGGGCGTGATCCCGGAGTCGGAAAACGTGCTCGCCGCGTCCAACGCGGGCGTGCCGGTCATCCTCGACGACAACTCGAACGCCGGCCAGGCCTACAAGGATACGGTCGCCCGCATCCTGGGCAACGAGCGCCCGCTGCGATTCATCGAGCCGGTGAAGAAGGGCTTCCTCAAGCGCGTGTTCGGAGGTTAAGCATGGGCATCCTCGATTTCCTGAAGCGGAAACCCGAACCGAGCGCAGGCGTGGCCCGGGAGCGGCTGCGCATCATCGTCGCCCAGGAGCGTTCGACCCGTGGCGGCCCCGACTACCTGCCGTTGCTCCGCAACGAGCTGCTGGAAGTCATCCGCAAGTACGTGAACGTCGACGTCGAGGCCGTGAACATCAACCTCGAGCGCGATAGCGGCCACGAGGTGCTGGAACTTTCCGTAGCCCTGCCCGACGGCAAGCCCGCGTCGGCATGAGCACGCCCGATCCCGCCGACGCGGTGCTCCGCGTCGGCGACATCGGCTTCGACGAACCCCGCACCCTCCTCGCCCGTTTCGGCCTCGCCCTGGTGGCGGTGGCCGATGGCGAAGCCATCCCAGGAAGTTTCTGGGGCGACACCGAAGCGGGCATCATCGGCACGACGGTGTATGCACGGGCGGATACGCCGGTGCATTCGCTGCTGCACGAGGCCTGCCACCTGATCGTGCTTCCCGAAGAGAAGCGCGCGCTGGTGCACACGGATGCGACGGATTCGATCGAGGAAGAAGACGCGACCTGCTACCTGCAGATCGTGCTGGCCGGCCACCTGCCTTCGGTGGGTTCGCTGCGCCTGATGGAAGACATGGACCGCTGGGGCTACACCTACCGCCTTGGCTCGACGCAGGCCTGGTTCGAACACGACGCCCCCGAAGCCCGCGCCTTCCTCGAAGCCCGCCACCTACCCACCGCCTGACCCTGGTCATTCAAGCCCAGCCTGGGGGCGGAAAGGAGCCCTCGCATGCAAGTTGTTAGCTTTTCTGAGGCGCACGAAGACCTCGAGGCCTTATTGGATACCGTTGCAACTGACTGCTCGATTGTGGTGATCCGTCGACGCGATCATGAGGATGCCGTCGTCATGTCTCTCGCGAACTACAACTCGCTGATGGACACCATGCACCTGCTCAGTAGCCGGGCGAATCGCGAACATCTCGCGAAATCCATGACACAGTTCAGAAATAGCGCCGCCTGCTCTTTCCGCCTTGGCTTCGTCGGCCGTCCCAAGCTTCAGGGTGGGATCGGCAACCCCCAGCAAGCGTAGGCACGTTTCGAAGCGCTTACGGATGCTAGCCGCACCTTCGGCAACGAAAGCGTCTCGAACAATGCGGTATAGCGCCTTCGATTCCCCGGCGTAGCGATGGCGATATGGTGGAGCATCGCCCACCGGATGCGCTCGCGCGCACCCTCCAGGCCGCCGACTCGCTTCCGATCGAAGCACGTCCGACGCACATAACGCCGGAGGCTCGTGAACGTGGAGACATCGAGAAGAATCACGCCGGTCGCACGGGCGAACCGCTGAGGCATGCACGATGAATAATTGCCCTCGATGATCCACCGGTCAGCGGCTATCGCCTCATCATGCAACGCGTGGAAGGCGTCGCGCGGGCGCGGCTGCCAGGCGGTGTTCGGCAGGTGGTGCAACTGATCGAGGTGGACCACTGGAAGATCGGCGCACTGGCCGATGGCATTCGCGAGGGTCGATTTTCCGCTGTTTGATGGCCCGAGGATGCAGATGCGCGGGCCTAGTTCAACGAGTGAAACCGGCACGCTCACTGTTAGATACCCCGACTGGAAAAGCCGCATCTTGCCATGACACATGTGGGAGCGCGCTTGCGCGCGAATGGAGCTTGCCGGCACCCGGATCGCGCGCAAGCGCGCTCCCACAACGGCGTGGCGTCAGCCGGGCTCGTTGCGTTCGATCTGCGAGACCACTTCGGTCGCGGCTGCGGCGGTGGTGTTGGCCACGCGGCGGCGCTCCATCGCGCGGTACCACAGCCACCCGGCCAGGCCCACGCCGCATAGCGCCGTCGCGCCCAGCGCCAGCCACAGCATGTTCGACGACAGCATCGGCGAAAGCACGCCCGCCACCAGCGCCGTCATCAGCAGGCTGCCGAAGGCCTGCACCGACGACACGCCGCCGCGCTGGTTCGGGAAGCGATCCAGTAGCAGGATCGTCAGCGTCGGGAACGCCAGCTGCACGCCGCAACCGTAGAGCGCCAGCGGCACCGTCGACCACGGCACGCGCGGCGCATCCAGCACCAGCGCGAAGAACAGGCTCAGCGCGCAGCTCGACAGCATGGCCACGTAACCCCAGCCCACGGTCTTCGCCGCACTCACCCGCCCCGCCACGCGGCCGGAAATAAACGCGCCCGTGACCATGCCGGTCACCGTGGGAACGAACAGCCACGGGAATCCATCGGCGCCGAGGTGCAGCACATCGCGAATCAGGTGCGGCGCCGAGGCGATATACAGGAACAGCCCCGAGAAGTTCACCGAGCTCGCGATGGCCAGCGGCCAGAACGGCAGGTCGCGCGCGATCGCCAGGTAGCCGCGCAACAACGGCCGCGGGCGGAAGACCGTGCGCTTCTCCACCGGGTGGGATTCCACGAGGAAACGCATGATCCCCGCCACCAGCAACACGGTGAACGCGGTAAGCGCCCAGAAAATGCCACGCCAGCCATCGATGCCCAGCAGCCACGCGCCAACGATCGGTGCGATCGCCGGGGCGATGCCGAAGATCATCATCACCTTGGACATCATCCGCTGGGCATCCTCGCCCTGCAGGGTGTCGCGGACGATGGCCCGGCCGACCACGATGCCGGCGCCGCCGCAGAGCCCCTGGACCACGCGGCAGGCCAGCAGGAAGGTGAAGCTCGGCGCGAGCGCGGCACCCGCCGACGCCAGCGCGTAGATGCCCATGGCGACCACGATCACCGGCTTGCGCCCGTACGCATCCGAGATCGCACCATGGAACAGGCTCATCACCGCATAGGCCAGCAGGTACACGCTGAGCAGCTGCTGGAGGGCGACCTCGCCCACGCCAAACGCGCGGCCGATATCCGGGAAGCCGGGGAAAATGGCATCGATGGAGAACGGCCCGATCATGCTCAGGGCCGCGAGGATCAGCGGAAGGTGGCGCCGCGGATCGCGGGTCGCGGAGGTCATGGGACCTTTTTATCTGCACCGGGGAAGACAACCAGTATAGCTGGAAGTCGTGCTTGCCCTTGGCCCGTCCCCGGTGCCCATAATCAGGCCGCGGAGGTAGCGCCACGTCGCGCGGGGCGACGAGCAGGGTCACCCGGAACCACCCATGAGCCACGATACAGCTTCGCTGAAGGCACGCGCACAGGGCCTGCTCGAACAGGCCGGTATCACGATCAACGGACAACGGGCCACCGACCTCACCGTCCACGATGAGCGAACCTACGCCAGGGTGTTCGCGCATGGCTCGCTGGGCCTGGGCGAGGCGTACATGGATGGCTGGTGGGATTGCCCGGACCTGGCCGGCTTCATGGCCCGCGTGCTCACCTCGCACCTCGACGATTCCCTGCGCACCCTGGATACCCTGCTCGCCCACCTCAAGGCGCGCCTGTTCAACATGCAGCGCGGCGACCACGCCTGGGAGGTCGGGCGCCAGCACTACGACCTGGGCAACGACCTGTTCGAAGCCATGCTCGGCAAGCGGCTGGTGTACTCGTGCGCTTACTGGGCGAACGCGTGGAACCTGGACGACGCGCAGGAAGCCAAGCTCGACCTGATCTGCCGCAAGCTGCAACTGACCCCAGGGCAACGGATCCTCGATATCGGCTGCGGCTGGGGCGAGGCGCTGAAGTTCGCCGCCGAACGCTACGGCGTGAGCGGCGTCGGCATCACCATCTCGAAGGAGCAGGCCGAGTACGCGCGCGAGCTGTGTCGCGGCCTGCCGGTCGAGATCCGCCTGCAGGACTACCACGAGGTCGACGAGCGCTTCGACGCCATCCTTTCCGTGGGCATGTTCGAACATGTGGGCGGCAAGAACTACCGGCCGTGGTTCGAGATGGCCCGCCGCTGCGTTCGCCCCGACGGACTCGTGCTCCTGCACTGCATCGGCAGCAATGGCGCGGCCGGGCGGCCGGACCCATGGATCGAGAAATACATTTTCCCGAACTCGGTGATCCCCGCGATGAGCCAGGTGGCCAGCGCGCTCGAGAACCTGTTCATCGTCGAGGACTGGCACAACTTCGGCACCGACTACGACCGCACGCTGATGGCCTGGCAGGCGAACTTCGACGCCGCGTGGCCCGAGTTGTCGGCGCACTATGACGAACGGTTCCGGCGGATGTGGCGCTTCTACCTCGGTTGCTCGGCAGGAATCTTCCGCAGCCGGCGCGACCAGCTCTGGCAGCTGACCCTTTCGCCCCAGGGCGTGCCGGGCGGCATCCGCGTGCCGCGCTAGACAAAACCACGACCTCCCGGCCCGTAGGGTCGGGGGATGACTGCCCCACGCGATGCCATTGTCGAAACCGACGTGCCCGCCCGCCTCGATCGCCTCAGCTGGGGGCGCTTCCACACGCTCGTGGTCGTTGCGCTGGGCATCACCTGGGTGCTCGATGGCCTTGAGGTAACGATCACGGGCTCGATCGCGGGCGCGCTCAAGTCGAGCCCGGTGTTGCACCTGAGCGATATTCAGGTCGGCCTTGCCGGCAGCTTTTACCTGGTCGGTGCCGTGGCGGGCGCCCTGTTCTTCGGCTGGCTCACCGACAAGCTTGGCCGCAAGAAACTCTTCACGCTGACCCTCGGCCTGTACCTCGCCGCGACCGCAGCCACGGCGCTTTCGCCCAACTTCGCGGTGTTCGCGCTGTTCCGCCTGCTGACGGGAGCCGGCATCGGTGGCGAGTACGCCGCGATCAACTCGGCGATCCAGGAACTGATCCCCGCGCGTTACCGCGGCCACACCGACCTGGTGATCAACGGGAGTTTCTGGATCGGGGCGGCGCTCGGTGCGCTGGGTGCCGTCGCCCTGCTCGACACCGGCTGGTTCCCACCGGAAATCGGCTGGCGGCTCAGCTTCGGCCTGGGCGCGGTGCTGGGCCTCGGCATCCTCCTGCTACGCCGCTGGATCCCCGAAAGCCCGCGCTGGCTCATGCTGCATGGGAGGATCCAGGAAGCCGAAGCCGTCGTCGGGGAGATCGAGGCACGCCTCGGCGTGGCGCCGCCCGCCGAACCCCTGCCCCGCCTGCGCCTGCGTCCACGCGCACTTACCCTGGGCGATGTCGGGCAGACGCTGTTCCGCGATTACCCGAAACGCACCGTGCTCGGCGTGATCCTGATGGCCACCCAGGCGTTCTTCTACAACGCGATCTTCTTCACCTATGCGCTCGTGCTCGGCCGCTTCTACGGCGTGGCCGATGCCGATGTCGGCTTTTACCTGCTGCCGTTCGCCGCAGGCAATTTCCTCGGCCCGCTGCTGCTGGGCAGGCTGTTCGACACGGTGGGCCGGCGCCCGATGATCGCGCTGACCTATGCCATGTCGGGCCTGCTGCTGTTCGTCACCGCGTGGCTGTTCGTGCATGGCGTGCTCGATGCGCGCACGCAAACCCTGGCCTGGAGCGTCGTGTTCTTCTTCGCATCGGCCGCTGCCAGCTCGGCCTACCTCACCGTGAGCGAAAGTTTCCCGCTCGAGCTGCGGGCGCTGGCGATCGCCTTGTTTTATGCGTTCGGCACCGCGCTGGGCGGCGTCGCCGGCCCGTGGCTGTTCGGCACGCTGATCGGCACCGGCGGGCGCGGGCCGATTGGCTGGGGCTATGCGCTCGGGGCGACGCTGATGCTCGCCGGTGCGGTGGCCGCGTGGCGGCTAGGCATCGCGGCGGAACGGCGCCCCCTGGAGGACGTGGCAACACCGCTCGGCCACGCGGAATGAACGCGCCCGCTTAAATGGCGCTAGCTCACGCGCGCTTCGCGTGTCCTGTATCGGTCGGTACGGCCGGTGGGCGGAAGTAGCGGCGCATCATGGCAACGACGGCGTGCCACGCGGGCATCGGGTCATCAAAGCGGAATACATGCAGGTCGGCACGCAGCCACTGCGCGACGATGCGTAGCGCACCTTGCCGATGACGGCGCAGGCAAGCGATATCGTGGTACAGGTCCACGCACAGGTCGCCTGCCGGGTAGACACGCGGCGCGCGCGGCACGGGCTGGCCCTGGGCGTCGCGCCACGCCATGTCGCATACATTGACGCCATGTCGCGCGGCGAACTCCACGTAGGTCCATGCCCGCGTGTTGACCTCGATGATGCGGTACTCGCCGTCCCTTGCGTCCCGCTTGAACTCGGCGCTGAAAATACCCCGGTAGTCCAGTCCGTCGAGCAGCCGGCGCACATGCCGTTCGGCGTCGGGCACGGATGCAAGCGGAATGGCTCGCGAGCACGAGCTGTTGCCAAAATCCGGCGGCGACATGCGCAGGCGCCGCCGCGCGAAAAGACCCGAATACGTGCCATCGGCGTCGCGAAAGCCGTCGATGAAGAAATGCTCCGATGCAGGGCCCGGAACATACTCCTGTGCCATCACCGAAAAACCCTGTGCATGGAACCGCGCCCACGCATCGCGCAAGGCCTCGCGCGAATCCACCCAAACGCCCTTCACTCCCACGACGTCGCTGAAACGCTGGGAATTGACCGGCTTGATGAAGACCTTATCGAGCTGTTCGACTGGCACTTCGGCTACGTCGGCGAGCGTCGTCAGGCGGAACGTCCGCGGGTGCGGAATGTGCGCCGCGGCGAGGTAGCCTGCGAACACGGACTTATCCTGCAGCAGCGCCTGGGCCGTGCGCGTCGAGCTGCTGACGAGGAACCGCTCGCCGATGTCACTGGCGGACAGCCCGGCCAACCACATCGCGGCATCGTCGGCGCCAGCGATGATCACCGCGTGCTCCAGCGGCATGGCCCGCAGCGCGTCGAGCGCCTGTGGTCCCGGACGTCCGTCCCACGGCACACCCGGGGTCGGCCGGTACCAGCGCGAACGCGTGACGAGATCGTCGGCTGGGCAGGCTACGTACGCCGGTATCCCGGCCAGCACCAGGCTGCGCAGGATGCCGAGCGCCGTGGGCCCGCGCCCCATGACGATGGCGGGTGTGCGGCCCGCCGCGACCTTGCCCATGTTGGAATCCCCTGCCAGGAAGCCACGAGACGGTGGCCACGCAGGGCTATCTGAGCGTACGCGGCCTCTCGCGTATAGCCGAACTGACGGTCTATGCGCTTTGCCTGCGCGCGCCGAAAGGCGCGCGAAAGCTCAGGCGCCGGCCTGCCCGCGCTGCTCGGCGAGCGCGGCGTCGATCGCGGCATCCATCGACAGCGCATTGGCGCGCGCCGCGGCGTTATCCAGCATGTCGAGGACGCTGGCGATGGCGGGGTCGGGCGTCGCTTCCGCCACGCTGGCCCCGGCGGGCGGCGTGGCGTCCTGGGCGGCCTCGGCCGGAGGTGCCTGCAGGGCTTCCGCACTCATCTCCATCGCGTATTTCACGATCTTCACAGGGCGGCCGTCCGCATCGAAGATCGGGTTGTACGTGGCCTGGATCCACACCACGCATTCGCCCTTGCCGAGGCGGCGATACAGGCCGGCATCGTGCAGGCCCGAACGCAGGCGCCGCCAGAAGCCGATGTAAGCATCCGAGCGGCTTTCACGCTCATCCACGAACACGCTGTGGTGTTTGCCCTGGATCTCGTCGAGGCGGTAGCCCACGGTTTTCAGGAAGGCCGGGTTGGCGGTCAGGATCATCCCGTCCAGCGAAAACTCGACGATGCCCTGGGTCTCGTCGGCCTGCTGCTGGCGCTGGCCAAGGTCGGCTGTCCGCGCACGCTCGGCCGTGATGTCCGCGCCGTACAGCGCGACGGACTCCAGCCGGTTGCCGCGACCCATGCGCGGGACGTAGACGCCGCGCAGCCAGCCCTCCTTGCCCGGGCCCTTCACGCGGACGGTATCGGCGACTTCCTCGCCACGGGCCAGCGCGCGCCACAGGTGCTCGGCATCGTCCACGGCGAACACCGCCTGGAACGACTGGCCGACGACCTGGTCGCCCGCGGCGCCCAGGAGGGATAGGAATGCCTTGTTGACGCCGCGTACCGTGCCGTCGGCCGCCAGCTCGGCCATCGCAAGGCCGCGGCCCAGTGCGTCCAGGGTCGATCGCGCCCGGCGGGCATCACGCCCACCCCAGAAACCCATACCCATCGACGCGCCCTGCCTTTCATCTGATTCGAACAGGTTTATCGGCCAGGCCACGGCTGGGCTTTAGTCCGGGCGAAACCTGCGTCACGCCTTTTTCGTCACGCCCCGGCTAAACTTGCCGCACGCAACCATCCGGTAGTCAGGGGATCCACGCCGTGCAGGCACGCAACTTCGAAGTATCCGTCGTCCAGCCGAACGGCAAGGCCGCCGTCGAGATCACGTTCAACGAAAAGGTGCTGGGCCTCTCGGGCGATACACTGTGGCTGTCGCTGGAAGATTCCGCCAGTGTGGAAGACGCGGAAGCCCTGCGCGCCCTGCTCGAGCGCGTCGGCCACCGCCTTACCGTCACGAACGTCCGCTGATCAGCGGGCGTTCCTGGCCTGCGCCGCCGCGCCTTCGCTGACGGCGACCTGCAGCGGCACGACGTGCGGGACCACGTGGTGGTTCACGCCGTGTACCTTGCCGCAGCCCATGCACGGCCGGACCCGGCCAAGGCCGCCGCGACCGGTGCGCGCCGGCGCCAACAGGCAACCACACACGTAGCATGACGCGAGCGCGCCGCGCTCCCATAGCCGCACGCGCAAGGCCTGGACAGCGATGATGGCCACGCCCGCGCAAAAGCCTGCGGCGAGCAGCCAGCGCGGCAGGTTGGAATACAGGGAAAGGTTGCCGAGCTCGGAAGGGAAGGCCTGGGCCGCCCGCATGGCGGCCGCCGCCAGTGCACCCGCACCGAGGGCGAGGATGCCTGGGGTGAACATGCGCACGTACATGCGACCAACATAAGACATGGTGACTCCCCTCCCCTGGCCGGCGCCCCCGGCGACGGGGAGAGATTCCGCGTCCCGGGGTCTACCCGCCGTGAATGCCCGCCTTAGAAGGTCATGTTGAGCGATATCCGCCCGCCATGGTCCGACGCCTTGGAAGCGAACTGCCCGGCATAGCTCGCATCGAGCCGGAGCGCCGGGGTCAGACGGACCACTACGCCCGCGTCGAGCACGCTCGCGTTGCGCGCCAGCGGTGCGCCCGCCACGTCAAACGAAGGGCCGCCCTCGGCGAAGCGCATGCGGGCCACCGGCGTCGTATCGCCCCAGGCATGCTGCCAGGCCAGTGTGGCCTGCAGGGCGAACCTTGCGGCGCCGTCCAGCGCAGTACCAAGGTGCACACCGGCGCGGCCCGTGGTGACGTGCGCATCGTCCGCGCCGACGATCAGGGCCCCGGTGCCGCCCCGTTCCGCGGCCTTGTCTCCACTCCAGCGAACCACCGCCGCCTGGACGAAGGGCTCGGCGCGCCAGTGCCTTTCCGAGCCGAGGCCATAACCCAGCTCGGCGAAGCCCTGCGTGGTATCCGCATCGCGACTTGCGTAGGCCCGCGTGGTGCTCGTGCCGATTGCCACATCGCGCCGTGTGTCGATCGCGTGGTGCGCCCGCACTAAGCCACCCGACAGGCGCAGCGCATCGATAGCGACATCAGCGTACAGGCCAAACTGGTTACCCTTCACGTCGGCCGACCCTTGCGACGCGTGCTCGTGCACGTTCTGCTTCACGTGGCCCAGCAAAGCACCGATACGCGCGCCCTCGCCCACCGCCAGGTCGGCGCCGAGCAGCACGCCGCTATCGCTCGCATCCACTTTCGCGGCATTCGCATCGCCGTCCATATCCGAATCGCGACCCAGCACGCTGATCCAGGTGGAAACGCGGCCGTCATCGGCACGCTGGCCACCCGGCAGGTCCGCGTCGGCGAGGTGTCGCGTCACCGCGTCACGCACCTGCCGCTGGCTGTCGATGACCACGCCCTGCGTGCTCGCGTGCAAGGTCCCGGCCAGCGAAGCGAACGCCGTCCGCGCCGACGCCTCGTCGAGCGCGACAAGCCGGTCGTAAACCGCATGGCCAGCGCCGAGTGCGCCCGCCGCCAGGGCAACCGAACCCTGGTTCGGCGTCACCGCGGAATCCTCGAGGGCCGCCGCATTGCGCTGGAGGATCAGGCTGATGTTGCCGCTCTCGCTATACGCGATGAGCGTGTTGAGGAAGGCGAAGTTGCTGTTGATCGAAGCGAAGGTGCCGGTGATGCCGCCGGCGGCCGTGAGCACATCGTAGTTTTGGCCAGCGATCCACGGCGCAATCTGCGCATCGATGACAAGCCGCGCGCCTGGATCGATCGTGACGTGGCCGCCGACCGCGAGCTGGCTGGCGCGCCTGGTGTCACCCCCGATCATCAACGCGCTGTCGCCCTTGAACCGGACATCCCCACCGACGGTGAGGGTCGCTGCCACACCGCCGGAAAGCGTCGCGCCAGGACGGATATATCCATCCGTGGTCACGTTGCCGGCAACGACACCCATGCCCGAAAGCGATGCACCCCAGGCGATCTCGACATCACCGCCCAGGGCGCCGGGTACCACAGTGATGCCATCGACCAGCTGGGTGATCCCGCCTACCTCCAGTTGCCCCCGCGCTACGCGCGTCGTGCCCGTGAACGTGCTGGCGCCGTCGAACCCGAGGAGGCCTGGGCTGGTCTTGACGAATACGCCCGTTCCCGCAGTCTTGCCAAGGCGGTTGACGACCATGCCGTCGGTGTCGAATACCACGGTCCCGTTGTTCGTGATATCGCCGGAAAGTGTGCTCGCACTGCCGGCCAGCGTCCCTGCATCGACCACGATGGGCCCGCGCAGGGACTGGCTACCACGTACCGCAAGCGTACCGGCACCGCCCTTGTGCAGGGCCAGGCCCGTCCCATACATGTGATCGGTGTCGAGCGTAAATGTGTTGGCCGGGTCGCTGACATCGATGCCACCGCCAGGCGCGTCCAGGCCCAGCCATATGAACCGCTGGGTACCGTGGAACGTCGTGCCATCGATCCGCAGCGTGCCACCGTTGAGTGCCAGTGAGTCGCCGGGCATGCCAAGCGACGCGTCGGAGGCAACGGCGAGCGCGCCCGCGTTGATGTACGTGCCGCCACGGTACGTGTTGGTACCCGTGAGCACGAGCGTACCTTCATCCGACTTCACCAGCGCGCCATCGCCCTGCAGCGCGTTGTGGATCGTTGCCGTCATGCCCTTGCCGGCGACGCTGCCGTCACCTACGCGAAAGCCGATGGCGGCAGGCGCCTCGGAATCGAATGCGATAGGGTCACCCTGGAGTACATAGCCGTCGACAGCGAATTGCATGCCCTGTGTCACCACGGCACCGGCGGATGAGGTGACCGTGACCGTGCCGGGAGTACCGGCGAAGATGGCGTAGCCGGGCCGCGGATACATCGGTGCCGTGATAGTGGCGTCCCGGTCGGTCCAGTTCGCGCTGGTGTTCGCCCAAGTACCCGAGCCGCCGCCGCGCGTCGCGCCGTGTGCCTGCCGGTCCGCATTCCAGAACTGCAGGTTCATGCCAAGGGTGCTGATGAGGTCGATGCGCTTGCCGGTGAGATCGCGCTGCAGCGAAAACGCGCCGTTAGCGTTGGGATTCATCTGCAGCGAGCCGGTGCTCTCGTCCAGCGTGCCGCCCCACGAAAGCACCTTGTAGATGCCCGCGCCCATGTTGCCCGTGTTGTTCACCCACATCGACACGCGGCCATCGAATACGACATCGCCATCGACTGAGAGGCTGTCCGCGATACCCGGTGCGTTGAATGCGCCCCCAGGTGCCCCGCCGTCGATGGACAGCTGGCTACCGTCGTGCATGGTCAGCGAGCCCACTCGCAGCGTGCCAATGCCGTCGCCGGGGGCAAGCGTTCCATTCGCTTCCACCGTCACCGCGCCGGCGACACGCCCGGCACCGCCAAGGGTCGCCCCCCCAGCTACGCTCGCCGGACCGTCCTGCACCGCGGTGGCGTGAGTCGCGTCACCCACCAGCAACGTGCCCCACGCCGCGCGCACGCCAGCGCTGGTGCTGCCGTGGCCGTTAAGGGCGAGCGTGCCCGACCCTACCTGCGAGACCAGTCCATTACCGCTGGTCTGCCCGACAAAGGCGACGCGATCGCTGCGATTGAAAAGGAGGCTGCTGTTCGTCAGGACCACATCGCCGGTGAGGGAGCCATGCGTAACGCCATCCCCTACAAACAGGCGCGCGTTACTCAGCTGCGTCTGCGGCGCGGTAATGTCACCTATCGCGCTATACGAACGGGTATCGAAGTCACCGAGGCCAAGCAGCTCCAGCCCGGTGGCGGCGTGTATAGCGCCCAGGCGGGTCGGGTTGAGGAACGACGCGTAACGTACGTGGTTACCGTCGAGGTTTACCAGGCCAGACACCGTGTTCACCTGGGAACTGGTCGGCAACGCCCAGCCGCCTAGGTCGATATCATGGCCATGGGCGGCGATGGACAGGTCTCCGCCCACGGTCAGCGTGGCGACCTGGTCCTGCACCACGTCGCCCGCGGCGGTAAGCGAAAGCGAGCCCGATGCGCTGTTATGCATGCCGAGCGAGATGCCACCACCTGACTGGACGTTCGCATTGCGGACATCGAGCTGGTTGAGGCCGATCGGCGCCGTGGAGGCCAGCCTGAGATCACGTGCCGTAACAAGGACATCACCACCCACCGTGTTGCCCGGGCCGGCCACATCCACGTCATGGCCGGGTGCTCTTACGTAAAGTGAGCCGGCCACGGTGACGTTGCGAAGGACGGTATCGGTCGCGTTGTTCAAGGACAGGTAGTAACCCCTGACATCGAAGTTCTCGACGAGCCCGATACGGTTATCTGCGCCGTTGAACGAAGCGATGCCGTCCACGGAACCCGTGAGCGTGTTGACATCCAGGTTGTTGATGACCGCCTCGGAGTTACCGAACGAACGCACCGTCAGGCGGTCAGCGTGGACCCGGCCGTCGAGCTGGATCATCTCGGCATCGACCGCAACGTCGCCGCTGGTCGTCAACGTGCCGCTCGAATTCGATGAAATGGAGCGGTCGGATGAAAGCGCGATATCCGAGCCTGCGGTCAGAGGTGCCTCGAACCACATTTCGCGGGTTGCATGGAGCGTCGCCTCTGCAGGAGCAGATACCGCGCTGCGCACCCAAAGCCCCATATCACTCGAAAGATCGATGCGCCCGCCCGCTCCGGCGAGCGTGGCGGCGGCGACCTGCGATGACGCGTTGGAGCCGTCGTAAGTGCCATCGGCCATGACGTGGGAGACCACACTGCCCACGACATCCAGGCTCCTGCCCGAGGAAATGTGCAATGTCCCGCCCGACGCGAGGTCGGCACCACTGACATCGATCCGGCCGGTTACTTCAAGGTAACGGTCACCTCGCAACCAGACATCGCCGCCGGGATTCGAACCGTTGCCATGAACGTCGATCGTCGCGCCAGGCTGGATGGCCAGTGTTTCGCTCGTACCCAGGTGCAGCGTTCCACCAGGTGCGCGGTAGGTGCCCGAAAGGCCGATACCGGCATCGTTGGTCAACGTCACATCCCCGCCGGCCTCCCACAGACCCTGCAGCCAGGAAACACCACCACCGTGGACGGCGTGCTCCGAGACCAGGCCCTGGCCCTGGGTGAACCGCAGGACGCCACCGGAACCGACGGAAAACGTGCTCCAGTCAACGACCAGGCCAGCCGTGAGCTGGTCGACGACCAGCAGGCCCGGTGTGCCATCGTCAAAGACCGCAACGCCGGATCGAATGACCGGGCTTTCAGGAAGGATGACCTGCGCGATGGCAGGCCCGGACAATCCCGCCGCGATACCCAGGGCCAGCGCAAGAAGGCGCGCGGACGGACGATGAGTGCCTCCAGTGGCGGGGATATGCCCCTTGCGTGGCGTGGCGGATTCAGAAGCCACCTGCACGACGCGCAGCGCCGCGTTCCAGACCAGCTGGTACGTCCGGTTCATCCTGGTTGTCCCCTGCCGTCACCTTGGGGCGGGGGCTATCCTCGCCCTCCCTGACGGATCAGGAAGGACGATACAGGAACGTCGCAAGTTCTTGCCATGTGCGCTGCATCATGGCTTAGGGCCCCGTGGGAGCGCGCTTGCGCGCGATGGGGGCTGCGGCGAGCACCCATCGCGCGCAAGCGCGCTCGCACAAGGGGGCCCTGGATCAGGCCTTGGCGGGGGCGCCGTAGCTCGGCGGGCGGTCTTCCGGGGCCTTGCCGAAGGCTTCGTTCGGCTGGGCGCCCATGGTGAACACCAGGGTGCCGCCCGAGACGAGGTCCTTGTGGCTGATCCAGCTCTTCGTCCACGGCTGGCCGTTCCAGGTCACCGACTGGATGTACGGCTTGCCGTCACCGTTGCCCGTGGTCTCGATGGTCAGCACCTTGCCGCCACCGACCTGCACCTGGGCACGGTCGAGGATCGGGCTGCCGAACACGTAGTTCGTGCTGATCGGATCCACGGCGTACAGGCCCATGGCGCTCATGATGTACCACGCGCTCATCTGGCCGCAGTCTTCGTTGCCCGGCAGGCCATCCGGCTCCGGCAGGTACATCGTGTCGAGCATCAGGCGGACCTTCTCGGCGGTCTTGTGATGCGAGCCGGTGTACGCGTACAGGTACGGCATGTGGTGGCACGGCTCGTTGCCGAACGCGCACTGGCCGACCATGCCGGCGATATCCGGCGGGGCATTGTTCGGCAGTTTCGGGTCGGCGTTGAAGAACGCGTCGAGCTTCTTCTCGAAGCCATCGCGCCCGCCGAACAGGTCCATGTAGTTGTACAGGTCGTGCTGGTTCAGGAACGTGGCCTGCCACGCGTTGGACTCGGTGAAGTCGCGCCACTTGTCCGAATGGCCGATCTGGATCGGATCGAACGGCTGCAGCCACTGGCCGTCATCGCCCTTCGGGCGCATGAACTGCGTGTCCTTGTCGAACACGTTGCGGTAGTTCTGCGAACGCGCGCGCAAGGCCTTCGCCTCCTCGGCATGGCCGAGGTGCTCGGCCATGCTCGCCATCGCCCAGTCGTCGTAGGCGTATTCGAGCGTCTTGCTGACCGCCTCGCCTTCCTTGTCGCTGGGGATGTAGCCCTTGGCGCGGTAGTACGGCAGGCCGAAATAGTCATCCTGCATGGCGCGGCGACGGAACACCGGCCAGCCCTTCTGGTAATCGATGCCCGTGAAGCCCTTGGCCTGGGCCTCGGCGACGACGACGGCGGAGTGGTAGCCGATCATGCAGACCGTCTCGATACCCTGCAGCGGCCACACCGGCGCACCACTCGGGCTTTCGACGGCCAGGCGGACGAGGCCATCGACCAGGTCGGGCACGCGGTCCGGCTGGTACAGCGTGTACAGCGGGTGCGCCGCGCGGTACGTATCCCACAGCGAGTACGTGCTGTAGTTGTGGCGGCCTTCCGGCAGGTTGTGCACCGCCTTGTCCATGCCACGGTAACGGCCATCGATATCGCTGAAGACCGTCGGTGCGAGCATCGTGTGGTACAGCGAGCTGTAGAACGTGCGCTTGATCTTGTCGGAGCTGCTGTCGATCTGGATCTTCGACAGCTCGGTGTTCCACTCGGCCTCGGCGGCCGCGCGGATACCGTCGAAATCCCATGCGGGCATTTCGCCATCGAGGTTGCGCATGGCGCCATCGATGTCGACGCCGGAGATGCCGACCTTCACCAGCAGCGGTTCGCTGTTCGCCTTGTCCAGGTGCAGCGCGGCCTTGAGGTTATTGCCCTTGGCGTCGGCCGTGCCCTTCGGCAGGGCCTTGTCATCGGCGTACAGCGTGATCGACGACGCCGGACGCGAGAGCTTCATGGCGAAGTAGATGACGCGGCCGGAGGCCCACTGCCACACGCGGCGACCACCGACGATGGTGTCGTTGCCGACGATGCGGATCTCGGCATCGGTGACGCGGCAGTTTTCCTTCGGGCTATCGGAGTAGCCGTGCGCCAGGTCGAGCAGCACGTGCGCATCGCCGGCCTTGTTGAAGGTGTAGCGGTGCATGCCGGCGCGCAGCGTCGCGGTGACCTCGGCCAGGATATCGTGCTCGGTCAGCCGCGCGGTGTAGTAGCCCGGGTGCGCCTGCTCGCCCGTGTAGTGCGAGCGGTAGCCCTTGATCCCGGTCTTGTAGCCCTTCGGCGCCTTGTCCGGGCTGATCTTCTGCGCATCGAAACGCGACACGTAGTTCACGCCGTCGAAATCGCGGTCGCCCGGCTGCAGCAGTACGGGGCCCATGCTGGGCATGACCAGGAAATCGAGCATGTCGGCGGCGCCGGTGCCCGAAAGGTGCGTGTGCGAGAAGCCCATGATCGAGCCATCGCCCTGGTGGTAGCCGGACGAGCCGTCCCACTGGGCGTTGTACGTATCAGGGCTGAGCTGGACCATGCCGAACGGCCGCGTCGCACCCGGGTAGGTATGACCGTGGCCGCCGGTACCGACAAAAACGTCGACGTAGCGCAGGACGCCATCCAGGGTGGTGCCGCCACCCGTGGCTGGCGCTTCAAGACCGTGCTTGACGCCCGCGGCCATCGCGGAGAGGGTGCCGAGCTGGCCAACTGCCGTTGCGGCGGCCATGCCCTGCAAGAAACGTCGACGTGTAACCATGGAAAACTCCGGCTGGCGAAGGGGTTCTTAGACCCGACGCAGTGAATCAGGATTTTTGTCCGCGAGGTGGACGACCAGCTCGCCAAACAAGGTGTTGGCCCAGGCGAACCACGAACGGGTGAAGTTCTTCGGATCGTCCTGGTCGAATGCTTCATGCATGAAGCCCGTGCCACCGTGGGTCGTCTTCAACATGTGAAGGCAGGCGCGCTGCTCCGCAACGTCCGTGGTGGTGAACGCCTTCATCATGATCGACATGGGCCAGATGTAGCGCAGGCCTTCATGCGGGCCACCGATGCCCTCGCCCGCCGTGCCCTTGAAGAAGTACGGGTTCTTGTCGCTCCACACCAGCTCGCGCGTGCGGGCGTAACGCTTGTCGTAGCCGACGGTCTCGAGGTACGGCAGCGCGAGCAGGCTGGGGACGTTCGCGTCGTCCATGAACAGCTGGTTGCCGTAACCATCGACTTCGTACGCCCAGTACTCGTCCTGGCCGTTGCGGATCACGCCGTACTGCTCGACCGCGGCGGCCACCTCGTCTGCGAATGCATTGCACTCGGCGGCGAAGCCCTGGTCACCGTAGAACGTGGCGTGCATCTGAGCGAGGCGGCGCAGCGTCACGACGGCGAACAGGTTGCCGGGGATGTTGAACGGCAGCGTGGTCGCGTCGTCCGACGGGCGGAACTCCTGCACGATCATGCCGACCGGCTTCGCCGGCGGGCCGAAGCCGTGGAGGATCTGGCTATCGGTCGGGTTCAGGGCAGGACGCTGGAAGTGGTACGGGCCCAGGTTCTCCTTGCGCTGCTGCTCGCGGAAGGTCTTCACGATCAGCTTCGTCGCCGCGCGCCAGCTGTCATCGAACGGCTCGCGGTCGCCCGTGGCCTGCCAGTAGCCGTGCGCCAGGCGCACCGGGTAGCACAGGGAATCGATTTCCCACTTGCGCTCGGCCACGCCGGGCTTCATGTCGGTCTGGTCGGCCTGCGACCAGTCCATGTTGCTCTTGGCCTTCGGGTCCGGCATGAAGGCGTTGGCGTACGGGTCGATCGTGATGCAGCGGGTCTGGCGGCGGATCAGGCCGCGGAACAGCTTGCGCAGCGCCTCGTCCTTCGCCACCAGCGGCAGGTACGGCCACACCTGGGCCGACGAATCGCGCAGCCACATGGCGTCGATGTCACCCGTCAGCACGAAGGTGTCTTCGTAGCCATCGAGCTTGCCGACTTCCACCGTCGTATCCAGCGTGTTCGGGAAGCAGTTCTCGAACAGCCAGGCCAGTTCCGGATCGGCGATCTTCTTCTTCGTCGAAACGATCAGCTTTTCCACCGCCTCGCTGGTGAACTTGCGCTTGCCTACCGGCGGGCGCTTGCTCTCGAAGCGTTTGGCCGCGAACGCGGCGGTGCTAACGCCTCCGGCCAGCGCGATGCCAGGTGCCAGGGACAGCCACTTGATAAGGTTGCGGCGGCTCGGGTTCACGGGTGGGTCTCCTTCAGGGCGTCGACGAGCGACATGGCCGTCACAGCATGACGGAGCGTAGCGACATCCACCTTACCAGCCACGACCACGTCGCGGCTCTCGCCCGGCATCAGATCGAACGCGTTATCGGCGAGGCGCACATCGAGGTCGCCGGTGTCGATCCACACGGCACGGGCGAGGCGCTTCGCGGTGACGGTGATCACCGCGCCATCGGCAGTCTCGCGAACGCTGGTGGCGAGCTCGGGCCTGGCCGGCAGGGAAAGATCCTTGGCCAGGCCGAAGTAAAGCGGGTGATGGGCGACGACGTTGCCACCTTCCAGCAGGTCGAAGGCGACCACCGTCTTCTTCGGATCCGCACCCTTCAGCAGGGCGGCATCATCGGCCTTGAGCACGGAGGTGCTGGTCAGCGCGCCCGCCTTCACCGGCTGGCTGGTTTCACGCAGCAGCTTGCCGTCCATCGCATATACACGGGTGCGCAGCGTGGCATCGAAATCCTTCACGCGATCGGACACCGCGAAGACCTCGGTGTGCCCATCGCGACGGATCGGCACCACGTCCACCGGCGCATAGAAGCGCTTCGCGTGGAACTGCAGGGCTTTCCAGCGGTTGAAGTAATCGACGCTGGCCCAGGACGCGCCCGGCCATACATCGTTGAGCTGCCAGTAGAGCGTACCCATGCTGCGCGGGCGCGAGCTGCGCAGGTGTTCGGCGGCCAGCTCGATGCCTTCCGCCTGCATCACCTGGCTCAGGTAGACGAACGAGGGGAAGTCCTTCGGCTCGCCGTAGCCGGCGCGGATGTACAGCAGCAGGCGCTGGTTACCGTCGCCGTTGGCGAACTTCTGGTGCGCGCGCATGACCTTCGATTCCGGCTGCATGTCGCCGGGCTCGGCAAAGGCCTTGATCGTGGCCATCACCGGGAACGACTGCAGGCCGTACTCCGACTGGAAGCGCGGGGTGATGTCCAGGTAGTGGTCGATCGGCTCGGAGCCGGACCACACCTTCCAGTAATGCATGTCGCCATCGTTCTCGACGTTGGCGGGGCCTTCGTAGTCGGTGCTGGGCGAGCTGGCCCAGTACGGTACGTTCGGCGAGAGATCCTTCACCACGGTGCGAAGCGTCTTGCCGAACAGCTCGCGCATGCCGTCGTCGATCTTCTTCACTTCATCGGCGTTGACGAACTTGCGGAAGTCCTGGCGATCCGGCCAGTCGTCCCAGCCGGTCTGCACTTCATTGTTGCCGGCCCACAGCACGATCGAGGGATGGTCGCGCAGGCGGGTGACCTGTTCGATCGCCTCGATGCGGGCGGTCTCATTAAAGGCCTTGTCGTATGGGGTGATCGCACCGCCGTACATGAAATCCTGCCAGACCATGATGCCCATGCGGTCGGCCGCGGCGTAGAAGGCATCCGGCTGGTACGTACCGCCGCCCCACATGCGCAGCATGTTCATGTTGGCGTCGCGGGTGGACTGCAGGATCGCTTCCATCTTCGCCGTGGTGACACGGGTGGGGAAGCTGTCGAACGGGATCAGGTTGGCGCCCTTGGCGAAAATGGGCACGCCGTTGACGACGAAGGCAAAGCCCCTGCCCCACTGGTCCTTCTCGCGGCGCAGCTCGACGCTGCGCAGGCCGGTGTCCTTGTCGGCCGATGCGACCGGCGCACCGTTGGCCGCGACATCGGCGTGGAAATGGTAGAGGTTGGCGTCGCCATACCCGACCGGCCACCAGCGCTGCGGGTGGGCGATCGTCACCGGCACGGCGACATGATTCTCGCCCTTCGCCAGGGTGACCGTGCGCGTTTCGTGGCCCTTCGTGCCATCCGGCGCGGTCCACTCGACCTTCAGGTCAGCCGGGCCGGCCTTGTCGGCGCGCACGTCGAACTGCGCCTGCAGGTTCGCGGCGTCGGCATCGACATGGTCCTGGGCCACATGGAAATCGGCGAGGCGCAGGTTGTCCCACGCTTCGAGACGTACCGGCTGCCAGATGCCGGCGGTGAGATAGCGCGGACCCCAGTCCCAGCCGTACTGGTAGTTGGATTTGCGCACGTAGTTGGAGGTCTGCTTGCCCTTCGGCTCATCGCCGAACGCCGAATCGAACTCGCCGGGCAGCGAGTACGGCTGCTTCATCAGCCACGGCAGGAGCTTGCCCACCGGCGAGGCGAAGCGGACTTCCAGGGTGTTCTTGCCCTGCTTGAGGGCGCCCTTAGCGGGCAGGCGCCACTGGCGGAACATGTTGTCCGCGCTGAGCACCTTCTTCCCGTTGAGGCTGACGTCCGCGAAGGTATCGAGGCCGTCGAAAACGAGTTCGACATGGCCCCGAGAGAGCATCGCGGCGTCCACGTCGAAATCGAGGTGGTAATCCCAGTCGGCCAGCCCGATCCACTGCAGGCTGGCTTCGTTGTCGCGCCAGAACGGGTCTTGCACCCGTCCCAGCTTGAGCAGGTCGAGCTGGACGGCACCCGGCACGGTGGCCGGCTGCCAGTCCTTCACATCGGGGTGCGCGTCGCTGCCCGCCGCGCCAGGGGCGAGGCGGAACCGCCAGCCGGCGGAGAGATCCTTCTCCACCGGCGTCGCGGCACTGGCCGCTCCCGCGGCGAGCAGGAGGCCCAGGGCCAGCGACGCGCGGCGCATCACAGCTTGAAGCCCAGGGTCACGGTGTAGGTGCGGCCGTTCTTGTAGGCGTTAAGCGGCTCGGCCGGGGTGTTGTTGTAGACGAAGTAGGTCTCGTTCAACAGGTTGGTCCCATCCAGTGATACGCGCATGTGGTCGTTGATCTGGTAACCGATCGACGCATCCAGCTCGCGGAAGATGCCCGTGATCTGCTGCGACTGCAGCTGGGCGATGGAGGTGAAGTACGACGAACGCCAGCTGTACGTCAAGCGCGCGCTCAGCGGGCCCTGCTCGTAGAACGGCGACAGGTTGAACGAGTTCTTCGAGTTGTACGGCAGCGGGAAGTCGTTGCTGGTATCGGCGTCGGAGTACGTGTAGTTCGCCAGCATGCCGAAGCCGTAACCGAAGTTCTGCTGGTAGCTCAGCGCGATGCCCTTCACCTTGGCCACGCCGGCGTTGATCGGCACCTGCATCTGGTACAGGTCATCACGCTGGTTGGTCAGGTTGTAGTGCGTCTCGGCCACGTTCGTGTTGAGGATGTAGCCCGAGATGCGACGGAAGAAGGCTTCCGCGGCAAGCACGCTGTTCTCCGAGAAGTACCACTCGGCGGAGGCGTCGTAGTTGGTCGACTTGTACGGGCCCAGGTCGGTGTTGCCACGCGAACCGGTGAGGGTACGGTCATCCAGCGCCACGTACGGGGTCATCTGCTGGTAGCGCGGACGGGCGACGGTCTTGGCGGCGGCGAAGCGCAGCGTCAGGCTGTCGGTGGCGTCGTAGGCGATGTTGAACGACGGCAGCCAGTCATGGTACGTGCTGCGCTTGTCGACCGCGGCGTACTGGTTGTTGCCGACGAAGTTGTAGCCATCCACCGTGTCACGGGTGCGGAAGTAGCGCACGCCGATGTTGCCGCGGTAGTCGTCGCCAGCGAAGTCACCCTGGATGTAGAACGCACGGTTCTGCTCGGCGACGCTGTACGTGGCCTTTGGGTCCAGCGAGACGTGGCCGTTCTTCAGGCTCTGGATGTATGCCTTCATCAGGCCCGGATCGATCGTCGTCCAGTCACCCATGTTGCCGGCGGCGTTCAGGCCGTTGAGGAAGCCGCTGGGCGTGCCGCCGTTGGCGAAGTTCGCCAGCGACAGGCCGTTGCCGTCCTGGGTCGGCAGGCTGGCCTGGTAGCCGTCCTGGCCGTCGAGGTGGTTGGTCGCCTTGATGCCGACTTCGATCTGGTTCAGCGGGCCCCACTGCACGTCGTGCGCGAAGTCAGCCTGGAAGTAGCGCTCGCGGTCGTAGCTCGGCGCGTAGCTGTAGCCGGCGCCGTGGGCAAGCATGGCCGACGGGTTGTCGCCTGCGTTGTAGTTGATCTGCGGGTGCTGGCCATCGAGGTTGTAGTTGAAACCACCGAAGCCCTGGAACTGCATGTTGTAGATGCCATCCGAACCACCCGTCGAACCGGTGTAACCGATCTGCGACGACGCGGTCCAGCCATCACCGAACCAGTCGGCGCGCAGCTGGGCGACACCGGTGTTGACGGTCGAGTCGCGCTCGTAGCCGTCGAGGTAGGTGCTGGTGTTCGCGTTGTAGCTGCCGCTGGTCGCGACGCCGTTGTTGAAGCCCAGCGCCGTGGCGTTGGCGGCTGAACCCGACCACTCGCCGTAATGGCTCTGGTTGAAGTTGTTGAACTTCTCGGTGACGTACAGGCCGGTGAAGTTCAGCTCGAACGCTTCGTTCGGCTTCCACTGCAGGCCGGTGGAGACGCCATCACGCGTACGGCGCTGCTGGAACCACGCGGTGTTCACCGCGGTCGGGTACACGCCCTGCTGGTTCGGCGGCACCACGGCCGGGTTGAACTGGTGATCCGGGTTGGTATCGGTCGGATCGTTGACGCGCTGGTAACCGAAGATCTCGGTGCCCTGGCGGTCGATGATGCGGTCGGAGTGCATCAGCGAACCGATGACGCCGAAGGTGTTGTCCTTGTTCTTCCAGCTGTACAGCACGGAAGCGTTCGGCTTGCCCTTGTCGGCGTTGTCGTTGTAGCCGTAGCTGACGCTACCGGTCAGCGTGTTCGCCGGCAGGTCGAGCGGGCGGCGGGTGTTCACGATGACCGTGCCACCGATCGAGCCTTCATCGATGCTCGCCTGCGGGGTCTTGTAGACCTGGGCGTTACCGATGATTTCCGAAGCCAGCAGGCTGTAGTTGAACGAGCGGCTATCCGGGTTGTTCGGATCCGAGGTCCAGTTGGTCGAGGCGACGGTCTGGCCGTTGAGCATCAGGCGGTTCAGCGCCGGGTCGGTGCCCAGGATGCTGACCTTGTCGCCTTCGCCGAAGTTGCGGTCGACCGAGAGGCCCGGCAGGTGCGAGAGCGATTCAGCGACGTTGGTGTCCGGGAACTTGCCCACGTCTTCCGCCGAGATGGCATCGACGATCGAGTCCGAATTGCGCTTCAGGTCGAGCGATTTCTGCAGCGAGGCGCGGATACCGGTGACGGTCACGCCCTGCAGGTTGGCCGCATCCTGCGGGTTGGCGGCCGCATCGGCCTGGTCATTCTTCTTGGTGGTCTTGGCCGGCGGGGTCGCCGTGGCCGCGTCCTGCGCCATCACGGTGCCCGTGGCGAACAGGCCGGTGAGGATGGCGAGGGAGAGCGCGCTGATACGGTGGTTCACATCAAGCTCCTGGGGGATGGTGTGCAGGCTGTGGGGAAGCCCTTTTTCAGGACGAACAGCACCGCACGGGCTTGCGCCCGTGTTCGTCAGTCGTTCGGCCTACGGTGTTTTGTTTAGTGCCCTGCGCCCTGCCGCGGATCGCGACGCGTTCGCTGTTGCAGCTGTATTACTCGGCGGATTTTTAGGGCCCCTGACAACGATGTCAACGCTTTTTTTAACTCGATCTAAAGGGAACCATTACTAGCTATATAACTGTTTTCATTGGATAAGTCGAAAAAGCCAGTTTCGTGCAGTGCGGAAATTTCTCAAGTGGATTTGGATCGATCCACAAGGGGTCCAGCGTGGCGCCTGTGGCGAGTAACTCCCCGGTTAGTGGGAAGTTTTTTCCTTGCACCCGCCCATGACCTTCCGACGGCGACGGCCGTGCGGCTCATTGCTGCACCGCAACGTAAAAACGGAGCTTCGCTGCCCATTTGTGGGAGCGCGCTTGCGCGCGATGGACCTGGCCGCACCACCCATCGCCCCCGAAGAGGGGATAAACGCGCAATCCCAGCGCGCTCCCACAACAGCAACCGCGCCAGCCGCAGGCTTTTACGAAGTCCTGCGCGCAGGTAAACGCGTTTTGGCGCTCCCCGTTGCAGACAGGCCGCAGTAAGCCAGCGGGCGCAAAGCTCGGCTTCACACCCCATGGAAAGGCATCCCCGATGTCGCGAGCGTTACTCAACGTTTCCCTGAAGACCCTGCTCTCGGTCGCGATCGTGACGGCCCTCGCCGCGTGCAATCGCGAACCGCCTGCCCAGGCCGCCGATGCGCCGGCTGCCGCGGCCAGCGCGCCAGCACCGGATGTGCAGGCGGCGCCGTATCAAAGGCCGACCGCCGACCAGCTCTATGCGCTGGTCGCGCCCATCGCGCTCTTCCCCGACAACCTCGTCGCGCAGACGCTCGCCGCGTCAACCCATCCGGACCAGGTGGACGATGCCCGCCAGTTCGTCCAGGCCAATCGCAACCTCAATGGCGCGGCGCTTCTTGATGCGGCTGACGGCCAGCCCTGGGACCCGAGCGTGAAGTCGCTGGTGGCCTTCCCCGCCGTGCTCGACCAGATGGCGAACAACGGCGAGTGGACCGATGCGCTTGGCCAGGCGTATGCGAATGAACCCTCCGATGTGATGAATGCGATCCAGGTCATGCGTTCTCGCGCGCAGGCCAAGGGCAACCTGAAGAGCACGGCGCAGCAGAAGGTGCAGGTGGTCGACCGCGGCGAGCCGGTATCGCAGACCACGGTCGTGGAGCAGGATGAAATCGTCGGGCCGCCCGCGCAGACCATCGAGATCGAGCCCGCCGATCCGGGCGTCGTGTACGTGCCCGACTATGACCCGGATGTGGTCTACGGCGAGCCGGTGTATTCGAGTGTGTACGAGACGCGCTACGTCGAGCGCGGGCCGGATTACCACGACGCGGTGGTCGCCGGGGTCATCGGCTTCGGCGCCGGCATCGTGGTCGGCGAGCTGTTCGCCCACCACGAACACCATGACCGGCCCTGGGGCTGGGATAGCTGGCACGCCTCGTGGGGCGGCCACCGCGATGGCGGCCGCCCGGCGGTCGTCTACGACAACCATCCGTATGTCGTGAACCGCACCGTGGTGAACAACCGCTACGTTGATCGCTCGGTGCACGTCGATAACCGGCATAACTTCGGCAACACCTATAACCGCCCCGGCCCGCCGCCTCCCGGCCAGGGGCCGCGTCCCGGATTCGGTCCGCAGGGCGCGGGTGCGCCGCAGCAGCCGCGACCGGCCCAGCCGGATTACGCGCACATGCAGCGCCCGAACTTCACCCCTGGTGCGATGCACGCCACCGCGCCGAACGCACACCCCGACCTGCCGCCGCCGCGGCCGAACACGCCGAATGTCGCCCAGGGCGGGCACGCGTTCCCGGGGACGACGGGGCAGCCGGGTCAACCGGGGCAGCAGGCGGGACGCTTTGGTGACCACGACCGGGGTGGCGATCACCTGCCGCCGCAGGCGCGACAAGCCGCGATCCAGCAGGCACCGCAAGGCCAGTCGCCGCATCCGACACCGCATATGCCGCAGGTGCCGGGTGCGAACCCGCAACAGCCGCGCGGTGAACCGCAGGCACCGCGCGCGCAGCCTCAGGCACAACCGCAGTTCGCTCAGCATGCGCCGCAGGTGTCGCATGACAACGCACAGCGCTTCCAGCCGCCGCAGGCGCAACCCCATCAGGAAACGCCACGCCCGCAGCCGGAACAGCACGTCCAGGCGCCGCAGCCGCAACCCGACCGGCACATCGAGGCATCCCGTCCCCAGCCCCAGCCCGAACGTCACTTCGAGGCCCCGCGTCCGCAGCCCCAACCCGAGCGGCACTTCGAAGCCCCGCGTCCGCAGCCCCAGCCGCAGCAGCACTTCCAGGCGCCGCGCGAGATGCCGCGACCGATGCCCCAGCAGCGCCAGGAGGCGCCCCGTCCGCAGCCGCAGGAGCGCCACGAGCAGCCGCACCAGGCCCCGCAGCAGCCACATCACGACGACCACAACAAGCACGACCACTGATGCCCTTGCGCCCCGCCTCGCCTTGAAATGATAATTATTCTTATCTATTGAGGGGCGAAGGCGGGCTGCGTGGGGGTGGGTACGGGTTTGCAGGAAGACGTGCCGGCGGTGCAGGGCCCTGCCCCGCTGCTGCGCGTGCTGCAGCACCACTACGAACCGCTGCGCCGATTCGTCGAGCGGCGCATGCGCTCCCCGGAGACCGCCGCGGACATCATCCAGGAGACCTGCGTCAAGGTCGCCATGCTGGATGAGCGCACCGTCATCCAGAATCCGCTCGCCTTCCTTTACCGCGTGGCCGGCAACCTTTCGCTGGACTGGCTGCGCGAGCGCGAGGTGCGCGAGCGCCATATCGAGAGCGGCGAGTTGCCCGACGTGCCCGATGGCGCGCCGGACAGCGAGGCCCACATCGCGGGCCACCAGCGCCTGCGCATCCTGGCCGATGCCGTCGCCGAGCTGCCGCCGCGCTGCGGCGAGGTGTTCCGCCTGCGCAAGCTCGAGCACCTCGAGCCGCAGGACATCGCCGACCGCCTGGGCATCAGCCGCAACATGGTGGAGAAGCACCTGCGCAAAGCGCTGGCGCATTGCCAGGCACGCCTCGACGAGGCAGGCGCATAATGCGCGCTCCACGTCACCGGCTCGCCGCACCTGCCATGCCGCCATCCACCACTTACAGCACTGCCGCACGCCAACAGGCGGCCGGCTGGGTCATCCGGATCGATGCCGGCGACCTGACGGCTGTCGAGCGCGCCGCGCTGGATGCATGGCTGGCGGCGGATCCGTCGCACCGCGACGCACTCGAACGCGCGCGCATGACATGGCGTGAACTCGATCTGCTGGCCGGCGGGGTGCAGTCCGCGAACGCTGTGGCCACTCCGCTATCGACCGCGCGCGGTCCAGGCAAGCGGCGGCACAAGGCGTTGCTTGCCGCCTGCGCGGTGCTGGTGGTCGTGGTCGCCGCGTGGCAATACCCGCGCGCGAGCGTCGCCCTGCGCGCCGATGCGCGCACGGCCGTTGGTGAAACCCAGCGCATTGCGCTGGCGGGCGGCGGCACGGCGCAACTGGATACCGGGAGTGCCATCAGCCTGCATGACGACCCGCAGTGGCGGGATGTGCAGGTGCTCGCCGGCGCAGTGTCATTCGAGGTTGGCCACGACGATCCGCGCCCCTTCCGCGTGCGTGCGGGCCGCGTCGTGGTCACCGACGTGGGAACCACGTTCCAGCTCAGGCGCGACGGCGACGCAACCGATGTGGTCGTGGCCAGCGGTGAAGTGGAAGTGGCTACGGCAGGCGGCAAGGCCGTCGTCCGCGCAGGCGAAAGCGCGACCCTGGCCGATGACGACGCGACCCCGCACGTCACGCCCGTGGATGCCGATGCCGCCATGGCCTGGACCCGCGGCCGCCTGATGTTCGTCGACCGCCCGCTCAAGGAGGTCGTTGCCGAACTCAACCGCTACTACCCCGGCCGCATCGTCCTGGTCGATGACGCCGCCGGAAAGCGCCGGGTCAGCGGCGTCTTCCGCACCAACGACCCACTGGCGGCCCTGCGCGCCATCGAAACCAACCTCGGGCTCCATGCGACCCACATAGCCCCGGGCCTGATCTTCCTCTAGCCACCGCCTTCGTTGTGGGAGTGAGCTTGCGAACGATGGGTGCTCGCGACCACCTATCGTTCGCAAGCTCACTCCCACAAACAGCGCGAAATTAATCTGCCCGGCGACATCCTCTTTCGCCCTCCTCATCCGTCATAGGAATGAGATTGATCCTCATTTCTTCATCGGACCCCACCATGCGCCCTCGTTTCACCGGTTCGCCGGTCGCTCCTGCCTTCCGCCTGCGCCGCCTGAGCCTCGCCCTCGGCCTGCTCCTTCCTGTCACGGCGTTCGCCGCCGCGCCGGGGTCACTCCAGGCCACCCATGACTTCCACATCAGCGCCGGCCCCCTCGCCCAGGCGCTGAACCGGCTGGCCGAGCAGAGCGACACCGTGCTGGTTTACGACGCGTCGCTGACCACCGGCCTTCAGGCACCCGCTGTGGATGGCCCGCTGGCGACCGGCGATGCGCTCAAGCGCGTGCTCGCCAACTCGGGCCTCGAGGCACAGGCGGCTGACAATGGCTCGGTGCGCCTTGTCCGCACCGGCTTCGCGCGCACCCCCGCCGCCGCACCAGCCGCAGCCGCAGCGGCCAGTCCGCGCTCACCGCGCCGTCGTAGCACCGACAAGAACGTCGAAGACCTCGAAAGCGTCAACGTGCACGGGGTGACCGAGGGCTACGCGGCCAACGAGGTTTCCTTCGGCAAGCTCGCGCTCTCCCCGCGCGAAATGCCCAGCTCCATCTCGGTCGTGACCCGCCAGCGCATGGATGACCAGAACATGGTCAGCGTGTACGACGTGCTCAACCGCACCACCGGCATCACCGCCGTGCCGTACGGCGTGGGCACCTCGTATTTCCAGTCGCGTGGCTACCAGCCCGACGTGCAGTTCGACGGCATCGCCGCGAACAACGGTCTCCAGTACCAGTCGCAGTTCGACCTGGCGATGTACGACCGCCTCGAAATCTTCCGCGGCCCGGCCGGCATCCTGCAGGGCCAGGGCAGCCCGGGCGGCACCGTGAACCTGGTGCGCAAGCGCCCACTGGAACAGGCCGGCTGGGGCGGCAGCGTATCGGCCGGCTCGTGGAACACCTACCAGGCCACGCTCGACGGCAGCACGCCGCTCAACAGCACGGGCACCATCCGCGGCCGCGCGGTGATCTCCGCGCAGGACCACGATTACTTCTACGACAAGGCCAATTCGCGCCACCAGTTCTTCTACGGCGTCGTGGAGTTCGACCTGGCACCGGACACGATGCTGACACTGTCGACGGCTTACCAGCACGAACACAATGGCCCCCTGGACTGGGGCCAGTCGGTCTACGGCATCCCGCCCCATGGCCAGGCGCTCAACGCGCCGCGCTCGCAGTTCTATGGCACGGACTGGAGCTACGACAAGCCGAACCTCAACGACTACTACGCCGAACTCGACCACGACTTCGGCAACGACTGGCACGGCAAGCTCAATATCGATCGCCGCACGACCACCGATGCCTCGAAGTACGGCTACATCGATGGCCTGGTCGAGCCGGATAACCACGCGGAATACTGGCTGCAGCGCCAGTACACGGACGGCAGCTGGACTGGCGCCGACCTCAACATCTCCGGGCCGTACGAGCTGTTCGGTCGCACCCAGCAGCTTATCGTCGGCTTCAACTATGCACGGCAGACCGCCGATAGCTGGAGCGGCGGCTTCGATGTGCCGGGTGGCGCGGATGTCATGGACCTCGGTGGCATCGCCTACCCCGAGATCCCGTTCGATAGCCGCAGCCTGACCGAAACCACGCAGTACGGCCTCTACGCCGCGACGCGCATCCACCCCGCGGAAAACTGGAGCGTGCTGCTGGGCAGCCAGTTCACCAACTATCGCAGCAAGAGCCGCGCGGGCTCGCCGGTTCCGCTGGGCGAATGGACCGACGCGCCGGATGTCGACCACAAGGCCTCGCCGTATGTGGGCGTCGTGTACGACATCAACCGCTGGCTCTCGGCATACGCCAGTTACACCACGGTCTTCGTGCCGCAGAACAACCTCACCTTCAGCGGTACGCCGCTCAAGCCGCGCACCGGCAGGCAGTACGAGACCGGCCTGAAGGCGGAGTTCCTCGAAGGCCGCCTCACCGCCTCGTTCGCGGCCTTCCGCCTGCGCGACCAGAACCGTGCCTACGATGATCCCGATCACCCGAACTACTTCATCGCCGCCGGCAAGGCCGAAAGCCAGGGCTGGGAAACGGAAGTGAGCGGGCGCCTCGCCGCGGGCTGGGACCTGCAGGCCGGCTACACCTACCTGCTCACCCGCTACATCAAGGATGCGAGCAGCCAGGGCCAGGTGTTCGATTCGGAAGAACCGAAGAAGACCTTCAAGCTGTGGAGCGTGTATCGCTTCGAAGGCGATAACCCGCACGGCTTCCGCGTCGGTGGCGGCGCGCGCGTCCTCAGCAGCACCACGCGCGGGACCATCACGCAGAAGGGCTACGCCGTATTCGATGGCCAGGTCGGCTACCAGTTCGACCGCGACTGGCTGCTGACGCTGACGGTGAACAACGTGTTCGACCGCAAGTACTTCGCCCGCGTGCCCGCGTCGTACTTCGGCATCTACGGCGACCCGCGCTACACGATGCTCACCATCCGCAAATCGCTGTGACCCGGCCATACCGTGCGCTGTCCGCCACCGCCATCCGGCGGTGGCGGTTCGTGCACACGTGGTCGAGCCTCGTGTGCACGCTGTTCCTGCTGGTGCTGTGCCTGACCGGCTTGCCGCTGATTTTCCAGGATGAGATCGGCGATGCGCTGGGTGAGCCGCATTCGGCCGAAGTAGCGGCGGGCACTCCCGTGCTGCCACTCGATACGCTGCTCGCTTCCGCCCGAGCCCGTTATCCCGGTGACGCGACCAACTTCATCGCGCTGCCCGACGACGATCCGGGCATGGCGACGATCGGCCTGATCGATCATGTCGACGGCGGATTCCACTGGGTGAAGTTCGACCGCCACAGTGGTGCCGTGATCAAGGACCAGCGCGCGGGTGGCGCGCAGAAGATCTCGTTCATGGACGTGATGCTGTCGATCCACGGCAGCCTCACCGTCGGCTTACCTGGCACGTTGCTGCTCGGCGTGATGGGGCTGCTGTTTATCGCCGCGCTCGTTTCGGGCGTCGTGCTGTATGGGCCGTTCACGCCGCGTGCCGGTGCGGGAACGCTACGCCTGCGCGGGAATCCCCGGCTGCGCTGGCTCGATCTGCACAATGTCGTCGGCATCGTGTTGCTGGCGTGGCTGGGTGTGGTCGGCCTTACCGGCGTGATCAACACGCTGGAAAAGCCGTTGTTCGCCGTGTGGCAGGCCACGGACGTGGCGCACATGCTCGCCGCGACCGGCGGTGCGCGAGCGGGCGGTGCGCTCGTGCCCGTGCAATACGCCGTCGATGAGGCGCTCAAGCGGCATCCGGACGAGACCGTCGCCAGCATCCTGTTCCCCAGTGAAGTGCGGCATCACCCGCACCATTACCTCGTCTGGCTGCACGGCGATAAGCCGCTCACCCGCGAGTTGCTGGTACCAGTGCTCGTGGATGCCACGTCCGGCGCCGTGCTCGATGGCGCGAAGCTCCCCGGCTACCTCACGGCGCTGGAGGTCTCGCGTCCGCTGCACTTCGGCGACTACGGCGGGCTGCCACTCAAGCTGCTGTGGCTCGTGTTCGACATCGGCGCGATCCTCGTGCTGCTCACGGGCGTTTACCTGTGGATCGGGCGGCGCCGCACGCGCGTCCCGTCTTCGGCCGAGGTGATCTCGTGAGTCGGCGCCCACGCGGTTTGATAGCCCTGCCTGTCACCACGGCTACCTGCCTCCTGACCGGCCTGCTACTCGCGCTGCTTGCCGGCCCCGCGTGGCAGATCGTGGCATGGGTACTGATCGCCGTGCCGGTAGCTGCCATCGCCGTGCTACTACGCCGCGCGCTGTCGTGAACACCCATGCGGCGCGCCATCGTGGGAGCGAGCTTGCTCGCGATGGGTGCTTGCCGAACCGTGAATCGCCCCGAAGAGGGGATAAACGCGCAATCCCAGCGCGCTCCCACAAAGCTGGCTTTGCCGTGCGGCTGGGACTTAAGGCGCCGATGGCGCCGGTCGGGGCGCGCCGAGCAATGTGGCGTCATGGCTGTCCGTGCCGAAACGCCACACCGGTTCCGCATCGCGCACCACGTTCGCCACCCAATCGACGAACGCGCGCACCGTCGGCGACAGGTGGCGGTTGCGCGGGTAGATCACCGAAAGCGGCGCAAAGGGCGCCGAATAGTTCGCAAGCACGCGCTGCAATTTCCCGCTCTTAAAGGCTTCCAGAACCATGTAACTACCCGCGCGGATGATGCCTAAACCTTCAATGGCGGCCGTGACGTAGGCATCCGTGTCGTTGACAACGAGATGCTCCGGCATGGTGATACTCCGTGTTTCGCCATCCACCACGTAGTGCCATTCGAGCGAGCGAGCCGTTCGGTACGAGAGGTAACCGACAGCCATATGGTCAGGCAAGTCTTCGAGCGTTTGCGGCGCGCCATGCCGCTCGATGTATTCCGGCGATGCGCAGGTAATCCACTCGAACCCGCCGATGCGCCGCGCGACCAGCGTGGGTGAATCTTCGGGTGTGCCGGCCCGAATGACGCAATCGATGCCTTCCTGGACAAGCTCTACCGTGCGATCGCTCGCCGAGAGTGTCAGGCGCACCTCGGGGAAACAATCAAGGAACTCTTTGACTCGCGGCAGCACGACAAGACGCAGAAGGGATAGCGTCATGTCGACGCGTAGCCGGCCACGCGGTTTCCCGGCACTCCCAGGGAAACTCGCCTCCACGGCTTCGATATCCGCCAGGAGGCGCTTGCACTCATCAAAGTAGAGCAGGCCGTCAGGCGTGAGGCTGATGTGCCGCGTGGTTCGCTGAAGAAGGCGAACGCCGAGGAAGGCTTCCAGCTCTTTCACCACGCGGGTGACGCGCGACGGAGGCAATGAAAGGCTTTCAGCCGCGCGGCTGAAGCTCTGCATCTCGACTACACGGGTGTAAATCTGCATCGACTGGATGCGGTCCATGGCGTCTCAACCCTTCTGATTTTGTTGCCACGGCCGGCGTTAATCATGCCGAGACTGGCGAATTTGCGCGCCGCAGGCCAAGGATAATTCTATTTCAGGCAAATATATTACCCATTTTCTTGTCTAGATGATGGGCCACGGCGATCACAGACTGACGGCCACTTCCCTCCGTGGTCACCGTCATGAACCGCCTAACGAAACCCCGCATCACCGCGCTCGCGGCCGCCGTTGCCCTCGTGGCGGCGGGCAGCGCGTACTGGAACAGTGGGCCCCAAGCCCAGGACACGACACCAGCGGCGCCGCCCGCGGTCACCTTCCGCACTGCCGAAGCGCGCGCCATTTCGGATTATCAGGACTACACCGGCCGCCTCGAGGCAGTCGATGTCGTCGACGTCCGCCCCCGGGTACCCGGCACCCTGCTTTCCGTGCACTTCATCGACGGGCAGCACGTGGCCGCCGGCGACCTGCTCTTTACCATCGACCCCGCGCCCTACCAGGCCCAGGTCAACCAGGCGCAAGCCAACCTTGCGGTCGCCGAGGAGCGCCGCCGGCTCGCCGGGAGCGAACTGGCCCGCGGCCAGAAGCTGGTCGAAGCCAACGCGATCTCGCGGAAGGAATTCGATGTACTGGACAACAGCTCGCGCGAGGCCGCCGCGTCACTCAAGGGCGCACAGGCGGCCCTGGTGCAGGCCCGCCTCCAACTGGAGTACTCCCAGGTGCGCGCGCCGATCGCGGGCCGCATCTCGCGGGCCGAGATCACGACCGGCAACGTCGTCGTGGCCGGCGGTGATGCCGCGCCGCTCACGCGCATCGTTTCCGATGGAGCGCTCTACGCCGCGTTCAATGTCGACGAGCAGAGCTACCTCCGCCTGATCGCACCGTCCCTTCGGGCAGGGGCGCTCCCCACCGTTAAGGTCGGGCTGGCCAGCGATGACGCGTATCCGTACACGGCTACCGTGCAGGCGATCGATAACCAGATGGACACGCGCTCGGGTACCGTGCGCGTCCGCGCGCGCATCGATGCCGTCGCACCGGAAATGCTGCCGGGCCTGCAGGCACGCGTACGCCTGCAGGGCGGCAACCCGTACAACGCCGTGGTTGTGGACGACGCCGTCGTTGGCACGGACCAGGATCGCAAGTTCGTTCTCGTCGTTAACGCGAAGAACATCATCGAACGCCATGTCGTCGAACTCGGCGTGCTGCAAGGCCGGGACCGTGTCTTGCGCAGTGGCGTCGAAGCCGGCGCGCGCATCGTCGTGGATGGTGCGTTCAAGGCACCTCCGGGCACCACCGTGAAGGCGACCGCCGCCGACGCAGGTAAGCTGCCATGAACATCTCGAAGTTCTTCATCGATCGAGCGATCTTCGCGTGCGTGCTGTCCGCCATGATCCTGCTATCCGGCATCGTTGCCGCCATGCAGATGCCAGTGTCGGAGTACCCACAGGTGATCCCACCATCCGTGGTGGTGCACGCTCAGTACCCTGGCGCGAATGCCAAGACGATCGCGGAAACGGTCGCCGCCCCTCTTGAGCAATCCGTCAACGGCGTCGAGGACATGCTTTACATGGACTCGAAGGCCAGCGGCGATGGGCACCTGTTCCTGACGGTGACCTTCAAGCTCGGCACCGACCCGGCACGCGCACAACAGTTCGTGCAAACGCGCGTCTCGCAAGCCCTGCCCCGGCTGCCGGAGGATGTCCAGCGCCTCGGCGTGACGGCGGTGAAGAGCTCACCGATCATTACGATCGCGGTGCACATGGTGTCGCCCAAGGGCTCCTACGACAACAACTACATCAGCAACTACGCCCTTTTGCACGTAAAGGACCGCCTGGCGCGTATCGCCGGTGTGGGCGATGTCGTGCTGTGGGGTCCGGGCGGCTACGCGATGCGCGTCTGGCTCGACCCTGCCGCGATGGCGGAGCGCGGCCTGAGTGCCGGCGACGTGGCCGACGCCATCCGGCGGCAGAACATCCAGGCGGCGGTCGGTACGATCGGTAGCTCGCCGACGTCCCCGGACACGGCGTTCCAGCTCACGGTCAACGCCGACGGCCGCCTCAAGACGCCTGACGAATTTAAGGGCATCGTCATCAAATCCGATGCACGTGGCGCGATCACGCGGCTTGGCGACGTGGCGCGCGTGGAGCTCGGTGCCGAAGACTACGGGATGCGGGCCACCCTGAGTAATAACCCTGCCATCGCACTCGCGGTGCAGGAAGCGCCAGGCGCGAATTCGCTGGAGATCTCGCGCCAGGTACACGAGATCATGGAGGAGCTGAAGAAGGAATTCCCCAGGGACCTCGAGTACCGGGTTGTGTACGAACCCAGCCGCGCCGTGCAGGCAGGGATCGATGCGGTGATCCACACGTTGCTTGAATCGGTCGCCCTTGTGGTGCTGGTGGTCTTCCTGTTCCTGCAGACATGGCGTGCTTCGATCATCCCGCTGCTGGCAGTGCCGGTCTCTATCGTAGGCACCTTTACGTTCCTGCTCGTTGCAGGCTACTCCATCAACACGCTCTCGCTGTTCGGCCTGGTCGTAGCCATCGGCATTGTCGTCGACGATGCAATCGTCGTGGTCGAGAACGTCGAGCGCAACATCGCGTGCGGTCACTCACCGCGCGAGGCGACTTACCATGCGATGCGCGAAGTCAGTGGCCCCATCATCGCCATCGCGCTGACCCTGTCGGCGGTGTTCCTTCCGCTCGCGTTCCTCAGTGGCCTGACCGGTGAGTTCTACAAGCAGTTCGCCGTCACTATCGCCATCTCGACCATTATCTCGGCAGTCAATTCGCTCACGCTTTCGCCGGCGCTGTCCGCCATGCTCCTGAAGGCCCACGGCGACAAGCCCGACGCCTTGACCCGTGTGATGCACCGAATCTTCGGGCGCTTCTTCGGCCTCTTCAACCGCACGTTCGACCGCGCGTCCGAGGGTTATGGCGGCGGTGTCGGCCGCGTCGTGAAGCACAAGGGCGTGATGCTCGTGGTCTACGCCGGCTTGCTGGCGGCCACCTGGTGGCTGACCGGCCACGTGCCTGGCGGCTTCGTCCCCGCGCAGGACAAGGAGTACCTCGTCACGCTCGCCCAGCTCCCGGAGGGCTCAACGCTTGATCGCACGGAAGCGACGATGAAGAAGATGAATGAGATCGCGCTAAAGCACCCCGGCGTCATGGGCACCTCGAGCTACAGCGGCCTGTCGATCAACGGCGTGACGAAGAGTCCAAGCACCGCGCTCACCTTTATCAACCTGAAACCGTTCGCCGAGCGCAAGGGCATTAGTGCCAACCAGGTGGCGGCGGACCTGACGCGAGAGTACAGCGGCATCGGCAACGCATTCGTCGGTGTCTTCCCGGCGCCCCCCGTGTTTGGTCTTGGCACCACCGGCGGCTTCAAGCTGCAGATCGAGGACCGTGCCGACCTGGGCTACGAGGAACTCTACAAGGCCACCCAGGCCTTCATGAAGAAGGCCTCGGAGGCCCCGGAGCTTGGCCCGCTGTTCTCCACCTATACGGTCAACGTGCCCCAGCTGAAGGTCGATGTCGACCGCGCGAAAGCACAGCAGCTGGGCGTGGATACACCTGCGATCTTCAGCACGCTGCAGTCGTTCCTTGGCTCCTACTACGTCAACGACTTCAACTTCCTGGGGCGCGTGTACCAGGTCCGCATGCAGGCCGATGGCAAGTTCCGCTCGCGGCCGGATGACATCGGCCAGCTACACGTGCGCAGCGAAAGCGGCCAGATGATCCCGCTGGCGTCGGTCGCACGGGTTTCGCAGACCTATGGCCCCGATCAGGTCCAGCGCTACAACGGGTTCACGTCAGCCGACGTCGGCGGCAGCCCGGCACCTGGCTACTCGTCCGACCAGGCCATGGCAGCGATCAAACGCATCGCGGCCGAGACACTGCCGCCGGGCATTTCGTACGAGTGGACCGATCTTACGTACCAGCAGATCATCGCCGGCAACAGCGCGGTGTGGATCCTTCCGCTCAGCGTGCTACTGGTGTTCTTTGTGCTTGCCGCCCAGTACGAGAGCGTCACGCTGCCGCTGGCCATCATCCTCATCGTGCCCATGAGCGTCTTCTCCGCGCTGTTGGGCGTGTGGTTGACACACGGCGACAACAACATCTTCACCCAGATCGGCCTGATCGTCCTGATCGGACTAGCGACCAAGAACGCGATCCTGATCGTCGAGTTCGCCCGCGAGCTCGAAATGGCAGGCATGCCCACGATGAAGGCCGTCATCGAGGCGGCCCGGTTGCGCCTTCGGCCGATCCTGATGACCTCCATGGCTTTCATCATGGGCGTAATCCCACTGGTGCTCTCCACGGGTTCCGGCGCCGAGATGCGCCAGGCGATGGGTATCTCGGTGTTCTTCGGGATGCTTGGCGTCACGCTGTTCGGCCTGTTCCTGACCCCGCTGTTCTATGTCCTGGCCCGTGCCCTCAGTGGCAACCGGCCGCTGCACTCTGCCGCGCACCACGATGCCCCTGCCCTTGTGCCGCACCACGTGGCGCCCAGCCGTTCGGGAGACAACGTATGAAAGCCCTGACCACCATTCCATCCCTGGCACGCACTGCCATCGCAGCCGTTCTCGTGCTTGTGCTGGCCGGATGCACCCTCACGCCGATCGAACATCGGCCGGATATCAATGTGCCGGCGGAGTACCGCGAAGCGGACGCGCAACGCGCTTTGGCAGCGGCGCCTGGTGAAGAACTTGGCCAATGGGTGCCGGCCCAGCCGGCGGATGAGCAAAAGCCTTCCCCGTGGTGGACCACGTTCGGCGACCCGGTGCTAGTGCAACTTGAGGAGCAGGCGCTGGTTGCCAACCCGGACGTACCTATCGCCATGGCTCGGATCAAGCAATCCAGGGCGCTGGCATCGCGGGCGGAATCGGCCCGCTACCCGAGCCTCGACGCGGGATTCGGCCCGAGCCGCCAACGCACGAGCGGTGCGGCGGCGTTCCGTGGCGATGGCTCGGCCGCGGACACCCAGACCCTTTGGCGTGCCCAGGCCACGTTTGCCTATGAGGCGGATGTGTTTGGCCGGGTCTCGTCCGATGTGGCTGCCGCGCGTGCCACATCGGCACAACAGCAAGCGCTCTCGCACCAGATGCTGCTCATCGTCCAGGCCGATGTAGCGAGCACCTATTTCACCCTGCGTCAGATCGAAGGCGAACGCCGCATCCTGGCAGATACCGTAAAGATCAGGGAGGAAGGCGTTGCACTGCTTCAGCGCAAGCGCGACCTCGGCGCCGTCGCTGCCGTCGTGGTCGACCAGGCGCAGGCGGAACTATCGGCTGCGCGAGCGGAGCGGGCAACCGTGGAGCAGGACTATGCCCTGACCCACCATGCGCTGGCCGTATTGCTGGGCCAGACACCCGCCGCTTTCACGCTGGACGTCACACCGCTGCAAAACGTATCGGTGCGCGTCACCGAGGGCCTCCCCTCCACGCTGCTGGAGCGCCGCCCCGACGTGGCCGCGGCGGAGCGCGCCATGGCCGCGGACAACGCCCGGATCGGCGTCGCGCGCGCCGCGTACTTCCCTTCCCTGTCGCTAACCGGTTCGCTCGGCTATGAATCGAACAGCCTTGGCAACCTGACGAACTGGTCCCAACGGACATTCCTGCTCGGGCCGCTGGTCGGAACGGCATTGAACCTTCCAATTTTTGATGGCGGCAGGCGGAAAGCGGACGTGGCGCGTGCCCGCGCAGATTACGAGGAGAGTGTCGGCGCCTATCGCCATGTCGTGCTCCAGGCCTTTCGCGAGGTGGAGGACGCACTGGCGTCGACACGCACGCTGGATACGCGCCTCGTAAATGAGCGCGATGCTGAAGATGCCTCGGCCCGCGTCGCAGCGACCGCACAGACTCGGTTCGACGAAGGCGACGCGGATTATCTCGTCGTCGTCGATGCGGAGCGCACCCTCCTGAGAAACCGCCAGTCGCGTCTCCAGGCCGAAGGCGCGCGCGTACGCGCCACCGTGGACCTCGTCCGCGCCCTGGGTGGTGGCTGGCACGCAACAGAAACCGAAGGCCGACGCCATGAACGTCTCTGATCTGTTCCAACCCCTGGCGTTCATGCATGGCCCCGCCATGCGGAACCGCTTCATGCTCGCGCCCCTGACGAACCAACAGAGCGATCTGGATGGTGCACCGTCGATCGACGACCAGGATTGGATCCGGCAGGTATCCGATGGGTGCTATGGCCTGATCCAGACCGGCGCGGCGACCGTGGAAGCCGGCGGCATCGCTTATGCAAGGCAACTGGGCGCGCATAACGATGACCTCATGCCAGGCTTGCGTAAGATGGCTGCATCGATCCGCGCCGGCGGCGCCCTTTCTGCCGTGCAGCTTCATCACGCGGGTCACCGCGCACGGCCAGAGATCGGGGGCGTTCCCGCCCCCGCATCCAGCAGGACGATCGACAACACGCGGGCCCTGACGACCCGGCAGGTTGAACGCATCCGGGATAACTTCATTGCCGCGGCAAAACGTGCGGAATTGTCGGGCTTCGATGGCGTCGCCTTGCACGGCGCATTCGGGTGGATCCTGTCCGAATTCATGTCGCCGCTGATGAACGATCGCAACGACAGGTACGGCGGAAGTGTAGAAAACCGGGCGCGCCTCACCATTGAGGTCATCGAGGGCATCCGCAAGGCGACCGGCCCGGACTTCCAGATCGGGTGGCGCCTTTCCGTGGAGCGCTATGGCCACCAGCTTGAGCAACTCCGGGAAATTACGGCGTGCATCCTTGACCGGGAACTGATCGATTACCTGGACCTGGCGCTATGGGATTCAGCCCAGCTGGTACGCGAAGGTGTGTATCGGGGCAGGTCGATGCTCAGCGTATTCACGAGCATCCCGCGCAAGCGGGTGCGGGTCGGCACTGCCGGAAAGATCATGGGCGCGCAGCGCGCAGCCCAGCTCCTGGATGAAGGTGTTGACTTCGTCCTCATTGGCCGTGCCGGGATTTTGCAGCGCGACTTCCCTATGCAGGTACGTGAGAACCCCCTGTACGACAGCCCAAAGCTCCCGATCACCGCCGACTACCTGCGCCGCGGTGGCCTGAGTGAGCGCTTTATCGACCACATGCGTGGTTGGCCGCAGTTTGTTGTCCCTGACAGCCCGTAATCCGACCCAAGGAGCCTGTGATGAAAGACGATCCCATTGAGAGCCTGCCCGCTGGCTATGTGCCAACGAAGGTATGGACGCCAAAGGAAAATCTCGGCGGCCAGTTCGGGAGCATCAATCGCCCCGTCTCGGGCGCACGATTCGATGCCCAGCTACCCGTCGGTAAGCATCCCCTGCAGCTGTACTCGCAGGGCACGCCAAACGGCCAGAAGGTGACGATACTTCTTGAGGAGCTTCTCGAAGCCGGCCACGCTTCCGCGGAATACGACGCGTGGCTCATCAACATCTTTGAAGGCGATCAGTTCGGCAGCGGGTTCGTCGGCATCAACCCGAACGCGAAAATCCCCGCGTTAGTCGACCGCACGACCGACCCGGAGACGCACGTTTTCGAGAGCGGCTCGATCCTCGTCTACCTCGCCGAGCGATTCGGCGCGTTCCTTCCCACGGAACACAGGAAGCGCACCGAGACGTTCAACTGGCTGATGTGGCAAATGGGTGCCGCGCCATTCGTCGGTGGCGGCTTGGGCCATTTCTTCAGGTACGCGCCGGTGAAGATCGAGTACGCGATCGATCGCTACGCCATGGAAACGAAACGCCAGCTGCATGTGCTGGACACGCATCTCGCCACCCACGAGTTCCTTGCGGGCGACGAATACACGATCGCCGACATGGCGGTCTGGCCCTGGTACCCGGCCAGTCTCTACGGGGTGTACGGCACGGCGGAGTTCCTCGCCGTCGAGGAGTACACCCACCTCCTTCGCTGGCACCACGCCATCGCCGCCCGTCCGGCCGTGAAACGTGGCCGCGTCGTCAATCGCCTGAACGGTGAGCCAGGTACGACGCTTCGCGAACGGCATAACGCCAGCGATTTTCTCTCACTCACGAAATAGGAAAGCTCTCCCCATGAAACTCTACTTCTCCCCTGGCTCTTGTGGCCTTGCCGCACAGATTTCGCTGCGCGAAGTCGGTGCGGAGTTTGAACTCGTCAAGGTGGATTTCGCGACCAAGCGCACCGCCGAGGGTGATTACCTTGAAGTAAACCCGAAGGGATTCATTCCCTCGCTGAAACTTGAAAGCGGGGCGATCGTCACGGAAGGCGCGGTCATCCTGCAGTGGATCGCTGACGCTTACCCTGGCGCCAGGCTCCTGCCATCCCCAGGCAGCATGGAGCGCTACCATGCACTTGAGTGGCTGAATTACATCGCCACCGATCTGCACAAAGGCATGGCTGTCATGTTTTCGGGCCTGATCGACGGCGAATCGAAGGTTCGCTTCGCCGACGGCAACCTCGCCGCGCGTTTCGCATACGTGAACGACCACCTCGCCTCGAACGACTACGTGCTTGGCGATCGCTTCTCGGCGGTGGACGGCTACCTCTACAACGTACTGCGCTGGCCCGTGCGCGTGAAGGTCGACATCTCGGGATACGGCGCCATCCAGGCCTATATGCGCCGGATGGAAAAGCGCCCTTCCGTCATCGCCGCGCTGGGTGCCGAAGGACCGGCTGCTTACTAGACGTTGTGGGAGGCGGCGAAGGCTGCCGTTGGCCGCCGGCGCGATGCGGCGGCCAAGCGCGCTCCTACAAGGGCCGTGGTCAGCCGTCCGTCGAGACGGTCAGCGTCTCCCATTCATCGATCGACGCACTGCTCGCCTCCAGCTTGTCGCGCACCAGCTTCAACGCATCGCTGCCCAGCAGCAGATGCGCCGGCGGGTTCGGCGCCTCAATCACTGCCAGCATGGCCCGCGCTGCCTTCACCGGATCGCCGAGCTGCTTGCCGCTCTTTTCCTCTCGCGCCTGACGGATCGGATTGAACAGCGCGTCGTAGTCGGCGATGGAACGCGGCGTGCGCGCCATCGAACGGCCTGCCCAGTCGGTACGGAACGAGCCGGGAGCCACGGCCGTCACGGCGATACCGAGCGGTGCCACTTCCTTGCCGAGCGTCTCGGAAATCCCTTCCAGTGCAAACTTGCTGCCGCAGTAGTATGCGATGCCGGGCATGGTGATGTACCCACCCATCGAGGTGATGTTGAGGATGTGGCCGCGCCTGCGGCCGCGCATGAAGGGCAGCACGGCCTTCATCATCGCTACGGCGCCGAATACGTTCACATCGAACTGTCGGCGTATCTCGGAGAGGGGTGACTCCTCCATGATGCCTTCGTGGCCGTAGCCCGCGTTGTTCACGAGCACATCGACGGGGCCGACGCTGTGCTCGATCTCTGCGACGACGCCGTCGATCGCATCGAAGTCGGTGACATCCAGTACACGGCCGAACGCCGACCCGGGCGCCAGCGCCTCGAACTCGCTCTTAGCCGCCACGCTACGCACCGTGCCGACCACGATATGTCCCTGGGTCAGGGCTTCCTGCGCCAGGGCGCGGCCGAAGCCGCTGCTGACGCCTGTGATGAGGATGATCTTCCGGGTTGCCATGGGGGTTTCTCCGTTCGAGGGCGAGGAGTGCATAATCCACCCATGCCCCGCAACGGATAAGCTGCGATAGGCTCATTTTCTTGCCTATTCCTATGAACCAGAAGAAGACCCGCCAAGTCACGCCATCGACCCGCTCGCCCGGCCAGGCTCGGACGGTCGAGCTGCTGCGTGCGCTCGCTCCCGTTGAGGGCTACAACCTCACCGCGATTCCCAGCGTGCGGATTCTCCGCTCCGATCGAGCGCTCGCACGCACCCCGGTGCTCTACGACCCCGGCATCGTCATCGTCTGCCAGGGCCGTAAACGTGGCTACTTCGGCGACGAGCTCTACCTCTACGACGAACACCAATACCTCGCCGTGTCGGTACCCGTCCCCTTCACCATGGAAACCGACGCGACGCCCGAACGGCCGCTACTCGCGCTCTACCTGCACCTCGATTTCGCGCTGGCCGCCGAGGTCGCCGAACAGATCGACCGCGAAGGCACGGCCGAACCGGCGCAAGCGCCACGTAGCATGATGTCCACACCCATGGACGACGCCATGCAAGGCTCGGTACTGCGCTTCCTCGAAGCCCTGCAACGTCCGCTCGATGCCGCGGTGCTCGGCCCCGCCCTGCTCCGCGAACTCTATTTCCGCGTCCTCACCGGCGCGCAGGGCAGCGCCATGCGCAGCGCCCTCGCCCTACGCGGCCAGTTCGGCCGCATCAGCCATGCGCTGCGCCTTATCCACGCGTCGTACGCGGAACCGCTCGATGTTGCGCGACTCGCCAGCGAAGCCGGCATGAGCACACCCAGCTTTCATAGCCACTTCAAGGCGATCACCCAGGTCTCGCCGATGCAGTACGTCAAGTCGACGCGCCTGCACCAGGCGCGGTTGCTGATGGTGCGGCAGTCGCATACTGCCGAAGCGGCAAGCCACGCTGTTGGCTACGCGAGCCCCTCGCAGTTCAGCCGCGAATTCCGCAGGTTGTTCGGCGCTACGCCCGCGGCGGAAGCGCGTCGCATGCGGGAGAGCTTCGCCCTTCCCGAAGCCTTTGCTGACGCGATCTTCGTCTCGTCGCACTAGTTCACCGCTCGCTCATCGGCCTGCACCTCCTACACGCCGACGACATGTGGGAGCGCGCTTGCGCGCGATAAGACTTGCGGCATCCGTGAATCGCGCGCAGGCGCGCTCCTACAAGTCTGCTTTGTCCGTGTAGGTTGAATACGGCTTTCGCATTTGAATGGCCTCCAGCGCCATTCGCACATACGGAACCGTGTTGACGGGCAAGTCGTCGGATGCGAACCACCCGACGGCCGCGTGCTTGTCGGGCTCGGTCACCGCAGGTGAACCGGTGACATCGGACGCTTCAAAGTAAAGGCCCAGCCACTCGTCACCATGCGTGAAATTCTGCTGGGTATGCGTAAGCGCCAATGCTTCAGGTGACGCGACAAGTGCCACCTCCTCACCAAGCTCGCGTACCGCCGCGACCGGCGCCAGCTCGCCGCCATCCATCGCACCTGCCGGCAGGCTCCAGTAGCCATCCATCCACCCGGTGCCGGAACGGAGAAGCATGAGAACGCGTTCATCCCTGCGAACGATGGCGAACACGGATACCGAAACCTTGAAGCGATCGCGCATGCCACCATCCCATGACTGGCCCAAGCCGAAGCGGTTCCGAAATATACCGTAAGGGCGTACGCGGCCTTTGTTGCCCCGCCAAACCGTTCGCGGCCGCGCGGAGTGTGTGCTCGCCAGGCGGCGGTAGCCGCATAGGGCATGCATTCGCAGTAGCGAATGAACCGGTTAGATAGGAAGCCGGGTCGCTAGCACCCATCGCGCGCAAGCGCGCTCCCACGAAAAGCGAGAGGGGCCCTGGAGGGCCCCTCTGTTTTACTTCTTCGTGGTGCGTTTCTTTGTGGCGGCCTTGCGGACTGCGGTTTTCTTCGCGGGCGATTTCTTCGCCGCGACGACCCTCTTGGCCGCTGCCTTCTTCGTGGCCGTCTTCCTGGCAGGTGCAGCCTTCTTCACCGACGCCGCGCGCAACACCTTCTTCGCCGCAGCACGCTTCGCACGCGTCGGCTTAGCCGGTTCCTTCGCCGCCACCGGTGTGGCGCCGGCCTCCGCCTTCTGACGTGCAGCACGGCGTGCCGGCTCCGTGCCGGTGTTCAGCGGACGCCACGAGCGGCCGCCCATGGCCAGCAATGTATCCGACGAGGCCGGGCCCGCGCTGCCCGAGGCGTAGTTCGGGAAATCCGCCGGGGTGCGCTGTGCCCAGTCATCGATGACCGGCTGCACGGCGCGCCAGCAGGCTTCGACCATGTCGGCACGCTGGAACAGCGTCGCGTCGCCGGTCATGCAATCGTAAAGCAGGGTCTCGTAGCCCACGTTCGGCTCGGCGCGGAACCAGTCGGCGTACTTGAAATCCATGCGCACGGGCGCGAGTTCCACGCGCGGGCCGGGGCGCTTCACGTCGAACTGCAAGGAGATGCCTTCATCCGGCTGGATCTGCAGCACCAGCCAGTCCGGACCGAACGCGTCCATGCCGGTGCCGCGGAACGGGGCCATGGGCGCGGACTTGAAGCGGATCGCGATCTCGGTGGTGCGACGGCCCATGTGCTTGCCGGTGCGCAGGTAGAACGGCACGCCCGACCAGCGCCAGGTGTCGATCGACAGCTTCATGGCCACGAAGGTTTCGGTCACCGAATCCGGGGCCACGTCCGGCTCGTCGCGATACGCGCGGGCCAGCTGGCCGTTCACCGCGCCCGGGCCGTACTGGCCGCGCACCGCATCTTCCGGCGCGATCGGGCGGATCGCCTCGATGACTTCGGCCTTGCGGGTGCGCACGGCTTCCGCATCGAACGAGGTCGGCGGCTCCATGGCCACCATGGCGAGCAGCTGGAACAGGTGGTTCGGCACCATGTCACGCATCGCGCCGGTCTGCTCGTAGAACGAGCCACGACGCTCGACGCCCACGGTCTCGGCCACGGTGATCTGCACGTGGTCGATGCGGTCGCGGTTCCAGATCGGCTCGAACAGGCCATTCGCGAAGCGGAAGGCCATGATGTTCTGCACCGTTTCCTTACCCAGGAAGTGGTCGATGCGGTAGATCTGGTCCTCGCGGAGGACCTTGAGGATGCGCTCGTTCAGGGCCTGCGCCGAGTGCAGGTCATGGCCGAACGGCTTCTCGATGATGACGCGGCGCCAGTGGTCGCCGTTCACACCGCCGTCGTCGGTCAGGCCGGCCTTGCACAGCTGCTCGATCACATCGCCGAAGAAACGCTCGGGGGTGGCCAGGTAGAAGAGCACGTTGCCCTGGGTGCCACGGCGACGATCGATTTCCTTGAGCTTGGCGGCCAGCGCGGTGAACGACGACGCATCGTCGAAATCACCGGCGAAGTACTGCATCTGGCTGCCGAGCCAGCCCCAGGCTTCTTCATCGAGGCGGCCACCGCCGCCGGAGACATAGCGCTCCAGCGAGGTGTGCAGGTTGTTCTTCCAGGCGTTGTCGGACATCTTGCCGTGGTTGAAGCCCACGATGGCAAAATTGTCCGAGAGCAGGCCCGTACGGCGCATGTTGTATAGCGCGGGAACGACGAGGCGGCTGGTGAGGTCACCGGCGGCGCCGAAGATCACGACGGTACACGGGTCGGCCGGATGAGCGCGGGAGGTCGCGCGCTTCGGTTGGGCTTGGCTCATGCACTGACTCCTTGGGGAACGTTGGATTCGGGGGTAGCGTGGATATCGGCCGTCGCACTGTAGCCATGCGCCAGGCTAAAAGCGGCATTAACCAATGCGACGTGCGAAAAGGCTTGTGGGAAATTGCCCAGCAGGCGCTTCGAACGGGGATCGTACTCCTCCGAGAGCAGCCCGAGGTCATTCGTCAGCCCGACCAGCCGCTCGAACAATGCGCGTGCCTCGTCCATCCGGCCCAGCATCACGTAATTTTCCACGAGCCAGAAACTGCACGGGAGGAATTCGCCCTCGCCCGGCGGCAGCCCATCGACACCGCTGCGGGTGTCGTAACGGCGGACGAAACCGCCGACCAGCAGGTCCTCTTCGATAGCCCGGACCGTCGCGACGATGCGGGGATCGTCCGACGGCAGGAAGTCGGTAAGGGTAACCAGCAACAGGCTCGCGTCTAGTTCGGTCGAGCCGTAGGACTGGGTGAAACAACCACGCACCGGATCGACGCCCTTCGCCAGGATATCGGCCTTGATTTCATCGGCGATGCTCCGCCAGCGCCGGACGTAATGCGGATCCAGGCCATCGCGCTTCTGCTCGGCGGCGCGAGCGAACGCCAGCCAGGCCATGACCTTGGAATGCACGAAGTGGCGTGGCTCGCCGCGGATCTCCCAGATGCCTTCATCCGGATGCCGCCAGATCTCGGCCAGGTGGTCGAGGAACACCGCCTGCACGTTGTCGGCTTCCGGGTGGAGCACCACGCCATGCTTCATGGCATGCGAGAACGCGCCGACCAGTTCGCCGAAGATGTCCAGCTGGAACTGGTTGGACGCGGCGTTACCCACGCGAACCGGCTTCGCACCCTCATAACCCTTGAGCCAGGTGAGTTCGTACTCTTCCAGCCGGCGCTCGCCGGCGATGCCGTAGAGCACCTGCAACTGGCCCGGCGAACCGGCGACCGCACGGCGCACCCAGTCGCGCCAGGCGCTGGCTTCATCGTGGTAACCCGCATTCACGAGGGCCGAGAGGACGAAGGTCGCATCGCGTGCCCAGCAGAAGCGGTAATCCCAGTTCCGCTCGCCGCCGAACTGTTCCGGCAGTGAGGTGGTGGGCGCGGCGACGATGCCGCCGGTGGGTTCGTAGCTGAGGCCCTTCAGCACGATAAGCGAGCGCCGGACGACATCGCTCCATTCACCGCTGTCATTGCAGCGGTTCGACCAGTTTTCCCAGTACGCCAGCGAGTCCTCCAGCGCCCGCTTCGGATCCAGCGGTTCCGGTGGCGGCAGGTGCGATGGGCCCCAGGCCATGACGAACGGCGCCGAATCGCCCGGGCCGACGCTGAACCGGCTCACGCTTTCCATGCCCTCGCCTTCGATCTCGACCGGCGTGCGCAGCGCCACCATGTCGGGCCCGACCACCGCGGTGAGCGTGCCGTCGTCGTGGGTGTTCACCCACGGTAGCGCGTTGCCATAGTCGAAGCGCAGGGTCAGCCGGCTTTCGAAATCGACGCGACCTTCGATGCCCTCGACGATGCGCGTGACGCCGACCTGGTCGCCCGCGAAGGGCATGAAGTCGATGACGCGGGCCTTGCCCGTGGCCGTGGTCCACGTGGTTTCCAGGACGAGGCTGCCATCGATGTACTGGCGGGTGCAGGCCGCGTCGGGGTCCGCGGGGGCCAGCCACCAGCGGCCATTGTTCTCGTCGCCCAGCAAGGCGGCGAAGCAGGCCCCTGAGTCGAACCGCGGCAGGCAGAGCCAGTCAATGGAGCCGTTGCGCGCCACCAGGGCCGCCGTCCGGCAGTTGCCGAGCATGGCGTAATCTTCGATCCGGGATGCCATCGTGCCTCCGTTTCGCTTTAGCTAACCGGTTAACGGTAGCCAGCGAAACGTTAGGGCGATGTGTCGGGCCATGTCTTGCGAATGCGTGCCCTTCGGGGGTCTTGTGGGAGCGCGCTTGCGCGCGATGGTCTGCCGCGAGCACCCATCGCGCGCAAGCGCGCTCCCACAAGGCCGGCTGAAGGGCCGGCTTAGGGGCCGGCTTAGTGCCCGCCGTGGGCGACTGGCTTCGGCTGTACCGCTTCGAACATGCTGCGGGCCAGTTCCTGCTCGCCGTAGATCACATCGCTGGCGCCCAGGCCTGCAAGATGACTGACACAATCCGGCGAGTGCGCGCGGGCGACGATCGGCAGGTCGGGACGCAGGGCCCGGGCGGCGCGTACCACCTGGCCACCTTCGAACGGATCCGGCACGGCGACGATCAGGGCCCGCGCACCGGCGAGGTTCGCCTCGGCCAGCACCGGCGCCGCCGCGGCGTTGCCGATGACGACCTCCGCACCGCCCTGCTCGCGCAGGTCGCGCACCGTGTCCTCGTCGGTTTCGATCACGAGGATAGGTGCGCCCGCGGCCTGCAGCTCGGCAAAGACGCGGCGGCCGACGCGGCCGAAGCCCACGAGCACGGTGTGACCGCGTATTTCGGGATGCTCATCGGGCGCATCCGCGTCGTGCTTCGCGACCCAGCGGTCCAGGGCGACGAAGAGCAGCGGGTTGACGAGGATCGAGACGATGGCGGCGGCCAGCAGGATGTCGCGGGCTTCCTCGCTAAGCAGGCCCAGCGACACGCCGAGGCCGGCGAGGATGAAGGAGAACTCACCGATCTGCGCCAGGCTTGTCGCGATGGTGAGTGCCGTCTTCGTCGGGCGACCGAACAGGCGCACGATGAAGAAGGCGGCGGCGGACTTGCCGATGATGATGATCAGGCACGCGGCAATCACCAGCCACGGCTGCTGCACCAGGATGCTGGGGTTGAACAGCATGCCGATCGATACGAAGAACAGCACGGCGAACGCGTCGCGCAACGGTAGCGTTTCCTCCGCCGCCTGCTGCGAGAGCTTCGATTCGCCCATCATCATGCCGGCGAAGAACGCGCCGAGTTCAAACGACACATCGAACAGGTGCGCGGCACCGAATGCGACACCCAGCGCGATGGCGAGCACCGCCAGGCGGAACAGTTCGCGCGATCCGGTACCGGAGACGGCCTGCAGCATCCACGGGATGGCGCGCTTGCCGATGACAAGCATCACCGCCACGAACAGCACCACCTTGCCGATGGTGATGGCGACGGTCTGCACCAGCTCACCCATGGACGGCGTGGCGGCGCCTTTGCCATCGCCAAGGAAGCCGGCCAGTGCCGGCAGCAGCACCAGCGCCAGCACCATGGCGAGGTCTTCGACGATCAGCCAGCCGACGGCGATGCGCCCGCGATCGCTATCGAGCAGGCGGCGCTCTTCCATGGCGCGGAGCAGGACGACGGTACTTGCCACCGACAAGGCGAGGCCAAACACGAAACCCTGCGCCATCGGCCAGCCGAGTGCCCAGCCGAGCAACATGCCCAGGCCGGTCGCAACACCCATCTGCACCGCGGCGCCGGGGATGGAGATGCCTTTGACGGCGAGCAGGTCTTTCAACGAGAAATGCAGGCCCACGCCGAACATGAGCAGGATGACGCCGAGGTCCGCGAGTTCCTGTGCGATGTGCGCGTCGGCGACATAGCCCGGCGTAAACGGCCCCGCGACCACGCCAGCGACGAGGTAGCCCGCGATGACCGGCAGGCGGATGCGATTGGCGATGGCGCCGAAGATGAAGGCCAGGACGAGGCCACCGACAATGGTGGCAATGAGTGGCGTGGCGTCGTGCATGGGCGGCTCCCTGAGTCGTCGTTGGCCGCGGCGGCGTGCCACGGCATGCACCCTCGTCTCGTCACGTCGTCGAACGTATCGATGTGGGGTAAGCCCCTAAGGATTGGGGACAGCCCCCTCTCGATGCAAGCGCGTCGTCGCGATTTTCTTCAACGCTGGCACGGGTTTGAGAATACTCTCAAACCCGATCAGGAGGCAGCAGTAAGCACTGCGAGGAAATCCTTGCCGTATCGCTTGAGCTTGCTCTCGCCGACGCCGCTGATGGCCGAGAGCTCTTCCTCGTCCTGGGGCAGCGCGCGGAGCATGGCCAGCAGGGTCGCGTCGTGGAAGATGACGTAGGCCGGCACGCCATGCGCTTTCGCCAGTTCCGCGCGCACGCGGCGCAGGTCGTTCCACAACGGCTCTTCGGTGACCTCGATGCCCAGCGCACTCCCCGCCGCCGGCGCCGCGCCCTTGGAGCGCCGGCCCTTCGACGGGCGGGCATCCTCGCGCAGCTCGACCTTGCGGGCGCCCTTCAGCACCGGGCCGCTCAGCGTGGAAAGCCGGAGGGTGCCGTAACCTTCGGGGTCGGCCTCGATCAGGCCCGCGGCCAGCAGCTGGCGGAACACCGAGCGCCACTGCGTGGCATCCATGTCGGCGCCGACCCCAAAGACGCTGAGCTTGTCGTGGCCGAGGTCACGCACCCGCTCGCCCGCTTCGCCGCGCAGGATCTCGATGAGGTGGCCCGCGCCGTAACGCTGGCCGCTGCGGTAGATCGCGGACATCGCCTTTTGCGCGGCGAGCGTGGCGTCCCACGTTTTCGGCGGAACCAGGCAGTTGTCACAGTTGCCGCAATGGCCCGAGTGCGCTTCGGCGAAGGCCTCCAGAAGCAACTGGCGGCGGCAACGCGTGGCCTCCGCGTAGCCGAGCAGGTTGTCGAGCTTCAACCGCTCGATGCGCTTGCGATCGTCGCCGGATTCCGACTGCGCGATCATCTGGCTCATCGTGACCACGTCGCCCAGGCCATAGACCATCCAGGCTTCCGCCGGCAGGCCATCGCGGCCGGCGCGGCCGGTCTCCTGGTAATAACCTTCCATGCTGCGTGGCAGATCGAGATGGGCGACGAAACGCACGTCGGGCTTGTCGATACCCATGCCGAACGCGACGGTGGCCACCATGACGATGCCATCCTCGCGCAGGAACCGCTGCTGGTGGCGCTGGCGTGTTTCCTGGTCGAGGCCCGCGTGGTACGGCAGCGCATCGACACCCGCCTCGGCGAGCCACGCCGCGGTTTCATCGACCTTGCGCCGGCTCAGGCAGTACACGATGCCCGCGTCGCCGCGGTGTGCATCGAGCAGGTCGAGCAACTGGCGCCGCGCATTCTGGCGTGGCGCCACGCGGTAGCGGATGTTCGGGCGGTCGAAGCTGGAGACGAAGCGGCGCGCCTCGCCCAGGCGCAGGCGCTCGACGATTTCCTCGCGCGTGCGCTCATCGGCGGTGGCGGTGAGCGCGATGCGCGGCACCTCCGGGAAGCGTTCATGCAGGAGCGTGAGCTCGCGGTATTCCGGTCGGAAATCGTGCCCCCATTGCGACACACAGTGCGCTTCGTCGATCGCGAACAGGGCGATGGGGATGCGATCGAGCAGCGCAAGGAAGCGTGGGCTCAGCAAGCGCTCGGGCGCCACGTACAACATGTCGATGTCGCCCGCCAGCAGCTGGTCTTCCACTTCGCGCTGGGTGAGTGAATCGAGGCTGGAGTTGAGGTAACGCGCCTTGACGCCGGCCTCCAGCAGCGCATCCACCTGGTCCTGCATGAGCGCGATGAGTGGCGATACGACGATGCCCGTGCCGTAACGCATGAGCGCGGGAATCTGGTAGCACAGCGATTTGCCGCCGCCGGTCGGCATGAGCACGAGCGCATCGCCGCCGCCCGCAACCTCCTCGACGATGGCCTGCTGCTGGCCGCGGAATGCGGGATAACCAAAAACGGAATGAAGGATGTCGGAGGCGGAGGACTGCATGCGCCCATGCTAACAAACCGCACCCCCGGGCCTGAACGGCGAAGCACCCGAATCAGCGTAGGCCTACACCGCATTCAGCCGACAGCGCTTGTCCCGTCGATCGCCAGGGGAGCGTAATGGACACGGGCCCAGCGCCCGTCAGCCGCCGGCTTTTTCCGGCGCATCCAAGGGGGTATCCACCATGCGCAACGTCATCGTTTTCCTGCCCGTGCTCGCCCTCGCCGCCCTGCCCGCATGGGCGGATGGTGGTGGGGTCGTCAGTTTTTCCGGCGCCATCCGGGAACCCACCTGCGCGGTCACCGCCAATGCACCGGCGTGCGGGAGCGCCCAGGTATCGGCGGCGCAACCGGCCGCCGGCCATCCGCTCGCCCGCGTACCGCTGCTTGCCTACGCGCTTGCCCGCGATCCCGCCAGCCGCTGGCGGGTCATCGAGGTGGTCTACCGCTAGCCCCCGGGGAAGCCCCAGATGGCGCGGTCCAGGTCGTGGTCGAGGCCGAAGGCGCTCATCGGCACCCGGCCGTCCTTCACCGTGACGCCTTCGGCTTTCAGCCGCCGGCACTGCTCTCGGTAGCCCTGGGTCCCGGCAGGGATGCCGATGCGCCCATCGGCCCGGAGGACCCGGTGCCAGGGCAGGTCGAGCCGATCCGGCGCGTCACCCAGCACCCGGCCGATCAAGCGCGCCCGGCCGGGGTAGCCAGCACGCGCCGCGATGGCCCCATAACTGGCCACCCGCCCGCGCGGGATCGCGGCAACGGCCGCGATGATGCGTTGTGCCCGCAGGGCGCGGGCTTCGTCGTCGTCGAGTTCTTCTTCAGCCATGGGTCGGTTCGTGCATGCCAACGAAACACGACGAGCGTACCATCGGGGGTCCACGATCGAGCCCAGGGCAAGGCCATGCGTCACTTCGAAGCGATCCGCTCCCACGTGGGCGGCATCCACAAGCTGCGGCAGAACGAGCCGTACCTGATCAGCTTCGACCTGGAGCTGCCGGATGGCCGGCACCAGGGCATTTACCTGGCTGAGCTGGAGGATGGGGATGGCCAGCGCTTCCTGCGCCTGTCCACGCCGATCGGGCCGCTTTCTGGCGTGGATGCGCGGCGCTGCCTGCGTTTCAACTGGGAGCAGCGCACGGGTTACCTGGCGGAGGCGGATCTGGATGGCTCGCCGTACCTGCACCTGTGTGAAAACCGGCCGTACGATTACCTGGACGAGCGCGAGCTGGCCCGGCTGATCGACGAACTCGGCGCCACCGGCGATGAGCTCGAGCAGGTGGTCAACGGGGAAGCTGACGCCCTGTAAGTGCGGCGGGGCTCGCTCCCGCCCGTCTAGAACAGATGCCCCAGCTTCACGAGGCCATACCCGATCGCCGCCGTGATCGGCAGGGTCAGGATCCACGCCCACACCATCCGCTCGACCACCGACCAGCGGATCGCGTTGAAACGCTTCGCCGCGCCCACGCCCATGATCGACGCCGACACGTTGTGCGTCGTCGACACCGGGATACCCAGCACCGACGCCGTCAGGATCACCGCCGCCGAGCTGCCTTCCGCGGCAAAGCCATTGATCGGATGCAGCTTCACCATCTTGTGGCCCAGCGTCTTGATGATCCGCCAGCCACCGCCGGCCGTACCGCCCGCCATGGTCAGAGCGCAGACCACCTTCACCCACACCGGGATCGGGAAACCACCCGGCGCCGCCGGATCGTGCGCAATGCGCAGGAACGACAGGAACTCAGGCAGGTGGTCGAATTGCCCGGCCGCCGTGGCGCCCGCCAGGGCCAGGGCGATGATGCCCATGCTCTTCTGCGCATCGTTCATGCCGTGCGACAGGCCCATGGCACTGGCCGAGACGATCTGCGCCTTGCCGAAGAAGCTGTTCACGAACGGCGTACGGCCGAAGCGGTGCAGGTAGCCCTTCTGGCTCGAGAACCAGCCGAGCAACGCATACAGCGCGCCCATCAGCGCGAAGCCGATGACGAAACCCAGGAACGGCGAGACGATCATCGGCACGATGACCTTCGGCACGACGCCCTTGCCGAGCCACCAGTGCGCGCCGCCCTGCCACCAGATGATCGAGTGGATGTTTTCCTGCGAGGCCGCCAGGGCAGCGCCGACCAGACCGCCGACCAGTGCATGGCTGGAGCTCGAAGGCAGGCCCAGCCACCAGGTGATCAGGTTCCAGATGGTGGCGCCCAGCAGCGCGCTGATCAGCAACTGCGAGCCGACCTCGACCACGCCGGTATCGATGAGGCCCGACGCGATGGTAGCCGCCACGGCGGTGCCCCACAGCGCACCGGCCAGGTTGGTGACCGCCGCCAGCAGAACCGCCTGGCCCGGGGTGAGCACCTTGGTCGCGACGACGGTGGCGATCGAGTTCGCCGTGTCGTGGAAGCCATTGATGTAGGTGAAGGCAAGGGCGATCAGGACGACCGCGATGACCATGCTCATGGGACGCCCGTCCTCAGGAGTTCTTGAGGACGATGGCGTAGACGACGTTGCCCACGTCGCGGCACTTGTCCACGGCCTTTTCGATCAGCTCGAAAAGATCCTTGGTAAGGATGGCGCGCAGCGGATCCGAGCCTTCGGCGTAGAGCGTGCGGTAGGGATCGAGCAGGAGGCGGTCGGCCTCCGCTTCCAGCGCGTGCAGCTGGTCGCGGAGCTTCTTCACCGGGCCGATCTTCAGGCCCTGGCGGAGCTGGGCGATCATGTCGACGACGACGTCGGCCGAGCGCTCGAGCAGCACGGCACGCTGGCCGAAGTCGACACCCTGGAGGCGTTCGGCGACGATGATGTAACGTTCGGCGAACTTCTCGATGGTCTTGGGGATCTTGTACAGCGCGGAATTCAGCGCCTCGATGTCCTCACGGTCCAGCGCGGTGACGAAGGTGTTGACCAGCTCTTCGCCGATCTGGGCGTGCAAGGCCTTCTCGCGGGCCCGGGTGGTCGTGAACGCGGCCATGATCGGCGAGCGGTCCGCGCGGGTCACCAGTTCGTGCATGGCCTTGGCGCTGTCGCGGGCGGCCTCGGCGCTCTCTTCGAGGAGGCCGTAGAACTTGTCGCCCTTACCGAACATGGTCTGGAGTGAAAACATGGGGTTGCCTGGGGGATCATCGGGGAATATGACGCTTATGTTACCGGACCTCGCCCCGCCCTTGCTGCATCCCGACGGCAAGACCTTGCTGGCCGCGTCTGGTATATAGCCCTCCACATGCTCACCGAACTCCTGCTCGTCTTCATCCTCTCGCTCGCCAACGGGTTCTTCGCCCTGTCCGAAATGTCCGTGGTGGCCTCGCGCAAGAGCCGCCTGAAGCACATGGCCCGGGACAGCCGGCGTGCCCGCGTGGCCCTGCAACTGGCGGAATCCCCGGAGCAGTTCCTGTCGACGGTGCAGGTCGGCATGACCCTGATCATCCTGGTCACCGGCGCCCTGGCGGGCGACAAACTGGCAGAACACTTCGCCGAGCTGATCCACGGCGATGGCCCAGCCTGGCTGGAGCCTTACATGCGGGTGCTGGGCTGGCTGGCCGGCTTCCTGCTGATGTCGCTGGTCCAGATCATCGTGGGCGAGCTGGTGCCCAAGCGTGCCGCCCTGACCGCCCCGGAGAAGATCGCCAGCCAGATCGCCGTCCCGATGATGGTGGTCTCGCGGATCACCCTGCCCCTGGTCTGGCTGCTCAACCACGTCTCCACCGGGATCCTGCGGGTCCTTGGCCTGCACCGGAAGGGCGCCAATGCCGCGACCGAAGAGGAGATCCGCCTGCTGGTAGCCGAGAGCGCAGAGCAGGGCATCCTCGACAGCGACGAGCGGAACATGGTGAACCGGGTGCTCCGCCTGGGCGATCGCACGGTGGGCTCGGTGATGACCCCGCGGATGAAGATCGCCTGGCTCGACATCGCCGCGCCCCGCGAAGACAACCTCGAGGTGCTCCGGCAGACCCCGTTCTCCCGCTACCCGGTCTTCCGCCGCGACGAGAGCGAGGTGATCGGGACGGTGGAAGTGAAATCGCTGATCCGCTCGTTCCAGACCGGTGAGGTGGACCTGTTCGCCCATGTGGCCCGCCCGCTGTTCGTCCCGGCCACCGCGCGCGCCCTCGACCTGCTCGAATCGTTCCGCGATGCCGATACCCAGCTAGCGCTGGCCGTGGACGAGTACGGCGATATCGAAGGCCTGGTGACGCTCAACGACCTGCTCTCGGCCGTCGTGGGCGCGACGGCGCCCGCGGCGGACGATGCCGCCCAGGACGGACCGATCATCCGCCGCGACGATGGCAGCTGGCTGGTCGATGGCGCCCTGCCCGCCGACGATCTCCGCGAACTGCTCCAGCTCGACCGCCTGCCCAACGAGGAAGAACACGACTTCCGCACCGTGGCGGGCATGGTCACCACCGCCTTCGGGCACATCCCGCATGCCGGCGAATCGTTCGCCTGGCAGGGGCACCGCTTCGAGGTCGTGGACATGGACGGCGCGCGCATCGACAAGGTGCTGGTGAGCACGGCGCCCGACGAAACCGTCGTCGAGGAATAACCGCTCATCCCCGGTTCAAGGCCCGCTGGCGACGCTCCGGCCATGGCCGACAAAGAACCCCGCGAAGAGAAAACAGCCGCCCTGCTCCGGGCGGCTGCCCTGGCGACGCCCGGCGAGCGCATGACCGTGGAGCAGTTGCTCGAGCCGCTGAAGCGCCGGGCGTTCGGCTTCCTGCTGCTGCTCCTCGCGATCCCCAATTTCATCCCGGTGCCGGTAGGCATCGGCGGGATCATGGGCGTACTGGTGGTCGGGCTGGGCCTGGAGATGCTGGTCGGCCTGGAACACCCGTGGATTCCGGGATTTCTCAAGCGACGGACGATGTCGCGCGACGGCCTCCTGCGCTTCCTCGATCGCATCGCGCCATTCACCGGGCGGCTCGAGAAAGCCTGCAAGCCACGCCTGCAGCGGCTGAGCCGCCGACCTTTCACCTTCGTCTCGGGGGCCGTGATGATCCTGGTCGGCATCCTGCTCGCCCTGCCGATCCCGTTCACCAATTACCTGTTCGGCGGCATGCTGGTGGCGTTCGCGTTCGCCCTGGTCGAACGTGACGGCGCGCTGCTGCTGGCCGTGTGGGGCTCGACGATCACGGCCGTGGCGCTATCGGCGACCTTCAGCCACGCGCTGCTGAAATTCTTCCGCGACCTTTTCTGACCCCGCCCTGTGGGAGCGCGCTTGCGCGCGATAGCCCGCCGCGAGCACCCATCGCGCGCAAGCGCGCTCCCACAAGGTAACGGTGGCCCGGAGCGACTCAGTCGTTTTTCTTGTGGGCCAGCCCGGCCATGCGCTGGGCATCAGCCAGAATGCCGTGGAGGATGCGCAGTTCACGCAACTCCGGCCGTGCGCGCAGGAACAGCTTGCGCAGCTTGAGCATGATGGTGGTCGGCGAGCGGCCCTTGTGGAACTCGATGTCGTCCAGTGTCTCGCTGAGGTGGGTGAAGAAGCGCTCCACCTGCTCCGCGTCCGCCGGCACTTCGTCCGGATCCAGCTCCGCCGCCTCGGGCGCCGGCGCGGCCTGCCCGGCCAGCAACGCCGTGCGGATCTCGTAGGCCACCACCTGCACCGCCTGCGAGAGGTTCAGCGAGCTGAAGTCATCCACGCTCGGGATCCGCACCATGGCGTGGCAGCGCGACAGCTCGTCGTTCTCCAGGCCGGTCCGCTCATTGCCGAAAACCAGCGCCACCTGCTCGCCCCGGCGGGCGGCGGCAATGGCCTGGGCGGCGCCCTCGCGGGGATCCAGCTCGGGGATGTTCACCCCGCGGCGGCGGGCCGAGAGGCCCAGGGCGAAGGTGGTACCGGCCAGGCCGCCCACGAGGTCGTCGACCACCACGGCGTTGCCCAGCACGTCATCCGCGCCGGCGGCCAGCGCCGTGGCCTCGGGGTCCGGGAAGCGGTTCGGGGCGACCAGGGTGAGCCGGTCGAAGCCCATGGTGCGGATGGCACGGGCCGCCGAGCCAATGTTGCCCGAGTGCGAGGTGCGGACGAGGACGAAGCGGAAGTGGTCGTAGGGCGTGGGGGCCATGGGCGCCGGCTGGGATTCATCAGGACCGGAAAGTCTACACCGGCCCGCGACTTGGGCGACGCCGCCCCCGGTGGTAAACTGCCCGACCGACGCGGCTTTCGACCGCTTCCCCTGTTCTTTTGCCAAGCCGATCCCCATGCCAAGACCCGCCGTCAACGTCGCGGCGCGCGCCGCGCGCTCCGCAGGAAACATCATCCTGCGCTACATGAATCGCATCGAGGGCCTCGCGGTCGTCGAGAAGCAGCGGATGGACTTCGCCTCCGAGGTCGATCGCCTCGCCGAAGCCGAGATCGTCAAGGAACTCCGCCGCGCCTACCCCACCCACGCCATCGTGGGCGAGGAATCGGGCCAGACCGGCAAGGGCCCCCTCGTGTGGATGATCGATCCACTCGACGGCACGCATAACTACCTGCGTGGCATCCCACACTTCTCCGTCTCCATCGCGTTGCTCGACAAGGGCGAGCCGGTGTACGGCGTGGTGTTCGACCCGCTGCGCGATGAGCTGTTCACCGCCAGCAAGGGCGATGGCGCCTACCTCAACGACCGCCGCATCCGCGTCGGCCGCCGCGATGGCCTGAGCGGGGCGCTGCTCGGCACGGGCTACCCGTACCGCGTGCGCAACCACCTGGAATCGCAGCTGGGCATCACCAACGCGCTGCTCCAGGAAGCGGAAGATATCCGCCGCATGGGCTCGGCCGCGCTGGACCTGGCCTATGTCGCCGCCGGCCGCCTCGATGGTTACTTCGAGCCGGGCCTGCAGCCGTGGGACATGGCCGCAGGCGCCCTGCTGGTGCGCGAAGCCGGTGGTGTCTACAACGACTTCTCCGGTCGCGAAGGCCTGCCCGAGAGCGGCAACATCGTCGCGGGTAACCACAAGGTGGCCGCCGCGATGACCGAAGTGATCACGGCCAACGCAACGCCGCGCCTCCTCGGCGTCAGCTAATCACGCGCTAATCGTCAGCGAAACCTGACACGTGATGAAGGTGTTCCCTTCATCACGTGTCGGCCATTCCTCGCTAACGTGTCGTCCGCGGCGACTTTTTCGCCGCGCTCCCCCACGACACAAAGGAATGTGCCATGCGCCACACCTCCCATCGCCTGCTGGCCTCCGCGCTGCTCGCCACCGCGGCGTTCACCGCGTGCGCCGAAACGCCCGAAATCATGGTGGTGACCTCCGATCCGCAGTATCCGTGGACGGATGCGACCGACGAGGGCCGCCCCACCGACAATGCGCTGGCTGAAGCCCTGGTACGCGAGCAATACGAGAGCATCGCGACCTTCCGACGAGCCCATCCGCAGCAGCGCATCCCGGTGATCATCAACGGCGACCTCACCTCGCACGGCCTGTTCTTCGAACACCAGAAGATCAACGAGCTGTTCGGCATCCTTGGCGACAATTTCTATTACGGCCTGGGCAATCACGATTACGAGAACAACCTGCGCAACAACAAGGCGTGCGAGTTCGCCTACTGCGCGACCGATTCGCTGGACAACCTGACCAAACATGTCGTGGGGCATGGCGATCGTGTACGCGCGTTCGACCTGCGATCGCGCGGCGAGAACGGCCGGGTCATCAAGGAAGGCAGCTGGAGCTACGCGTTCAAGGCCGACGGATGGGGCAGCACGCTGCAACTGCAGCTCAATAACTCGCCCCTCTACGAAGCGGATCTGTCGACCTACGCGGGAGCACTGCAGCCCGTGAATTACCGTGTGCTGCCATCGACAGGGTGGTTGCTCGAGCAATCGCGCGGCGCGTTGGCCAGCGGCGATGCCAGGTTCACCTTCGCCCACGCGCACAAGCCAGACGACTGGAGCGGTAGCTGGGGTGCCTGGGAACAAAGCCTGGCCGCGAAGGCGGCCGCCGTGGGCGTCAAGGCCATCTTCGCCGGCCACTACCACAAGGACATGGGCGTCCAGTACGTGCGGATCAGCCCGCGCGATGACGTGCCTCTGTTCACCAGCGGCTCGGCATCGCAACGCACTTACCTCGTCGTCGAGCACTGGCCCGAATCGAAGAGGGTGAAGGTGTTCGGGGTGCGTAATAACGACCCGTCGGCCATGACGCTGCTCGACGAGTTCGACGTCTAATCGGGCTTCAGCAGGTTCTTCAGGAACGGCACGGTCACGCGGCGCTGGGCAGCCAGCGTCGCGCGATCGAGCGTATCGAGCAGGTCGAGCAGCGCGCCAAGGTCGCGCGCGTGGTGCGCGAACAGCCAGTCGAGGACGGTGTCGTCGAGTTCAATCGCACGATCGGCCGCATGATCACGCAAGGCCTGGCGGCGCTCGGCATCGCCCAGTGGCTTGAGCACGGCCTGGGTCAGCGAGCCCAGCCGCGAACGCAGGTCCGGCAGCGCGATATCCAGCGTGGCCGGCGGCACGTTCGCCGCGAAAAGCAGCGTGCAGCCATCGGCCTTGTAGCTGTTGAAGGTATCGAACAGCGCGTGCTCGCCGTCCGGATCCCCTGCGATCGAATCCAGGTCGTCGATCGCCAGCAGGTCGCTGCCGGCCATGCCGCGGATCGCCGCGGCCCGCGTGCCACGCAGGCCCGCGAGCGGGAGGTACTGGGCGCTGCGTCCCGCATCGATAGCGGCCTGGCAGGCCGCCACCAGCAGGTGCGTGCGGCCGCTGCCAAGCGGCCCCGACGTGTACACCCACGGCGCGGCCGCATCGACGGCCGCCGCACGCACGGCCTCCAGCGCCACGGCATTCTCACCGGCGTGGAAGTGTTCGAAGCGCTGGCGACGGGGCCAGCGCAGCGCGAGGGGAAGCTGGGTACTCATGGACCGTTGTCGGGCGTCCGTGGGGGGCCTGGATGGGTTTTGACCGCGACATCGACATCCACGTCGACATCGACCGCCTCGGTGACCGGCGCGGTTTCTTTATACAGATCGCTCTCGCGATACCGCGCGAATACGTAACGCAGCAGCACGACCACCACCGATGCCGCCGGCAGCGCCAGCAGCACGCCAAGGAAGCCGAACAGGTGGCCGCCCGCCAGGACGGCGAAGATCACCGCCACCGGATGCAGGCCGATCTTCCCACCCACCAGGCGCGGCACCAGCACGTAGCCTTCGAGCAACTGGCCGATGGTGAAGACCGCGCCGACCAGGATCACGTGGGTCCAGTCGCCGTACTGCACCAGCGCGGCCACGAGCGCGGCCACGAAGCCGATCATGAAGCCCAGGTACGGTACGAAGCTGAGCAGGCCGGCGATCATGCCGATGAGCGGGCCGATCGAAATGCCGACGAGCGTGAGCGCGAGGCCGTAGAACACGCCAAGCGCCAGCATCACCAGCAACTGGCCGCGGACGAACGCGCCGAGCACCTGGTCGGATTCACGCGACAGGCGCACCACGGTGGGCTCGAGCGAGCGCGGGATGAGCCGCTGGATGTGCGCGATCATCGTGTCCCAGTCGCGCAGCAGGTAGAACGCGACCACCGGGATCAGCACCGCGTTGGTCATCCACGTGATGATCCCCATGCCCGACTGCGTCACCCGCGCGAGCGCGCGGGCCGCGATGCTGCCGATCGAACCGATGTGCTCACGGATCGTCGCGAGCACCTTGTCGGTATCGAACGTATCCGGCTCGAGATGCAGGCGCTGCTGGACCCAGGGCAGCGCGACGGTGCGCGCCCATTCGACATAGTGCGGCAGGTTATCGATGAGGTTGCTGACCTGGCGCTGGATCAGCGGCACCAGCAGGAGCAGTACGCCAACGAAGATGATGGTGATGACGGTGAACACGATGCTCACCGCCCACGTGCGGCCCATGCCCAGGCGCTGCAGGCGGTCGGCCAGCGGGTCGCCCAGGTAGGCGAGCATGGCCGCCAGCGCGAACGGCATGAGCACCGGCGCGAGCAGCCAGATCACGAAGACGATGACGCCGATCAGCGCCAGCATCTGCCAGCGGCGCGAATTATCGTGAGTCATGCGTCAGGGCACCCAGCGCACGGCGAGGTCCGCGCCATCGTGCGCGTCGGCAGCCAGCACATGGCCACCGGCGGCATAGCCGGCGATCAGGCGAGCCAGGGGCGCACCGGCGCTGACGTTGAAGAGCACGCCATCGGCCGTCGCGCTGACCGGAGCGATGGACTTCACCGCGGGGTCGTTCTGGAACGTGGCCAGCAGGCCGGCGTAGTCGGTGGCCGAGCGCAGCCCGGCAACCCAGATCTTCCCGCTGCTGCTGCCGCCGGCATTCGCGGCGAATGAGCGGTCGAGCTTGTCGGCCATGGCGTTCGCGCCGTTACCGAGCAGGGCCGCGCGGGCTTCGCCGCTATCGGACCAGTTGGAGGAGCGGCCGGCGTTGATCAGCGTCCAGTCGGTGCCATCGTCACGGATGGTCCCGATCAGCACGGTGGCGGTGTTGTACTGGCGCGCCACCGCGGCCACGGCGGAGGTATCCCCCGCCGCGACGGCCTTGGCATCGATCGGCGTATCCGACTTGGGGGTGACGATCTGGTATCCGCGCGCATCGGCCATCTGGGCCAGCGGGGCCAGGTCCTGCATGTTCAGCACCTTGCCGGAGGCATCGTGGGCGATGACCAGCACGGGGGGCTTGGGCGCCGCCGCGGCCGCATCGCCGACCGCCAGGACGCGACGGATCGCGCCCGGGTCGAAGGTGATATCCAGCGCCAGCGGGGCGCCATTGGCGCCGCCGGTCCGCTGGTACTGGTACTGCTGGACCAGGCCACCGGGCTGCTTCATGGCATCGGCGTAACCCGGCTTGGTACGGGGGTCGGCGCCGTTCGTGGCGCGGGCGAGCACCTGGGTCAGGCCATTGGCGAAGGCCTGGTCGCGGACCGCCGCGCTGGTGTCCGGCACCGGCACCGATACCGAATACATCGCGGTCTGAGCCACGGCCGGGCCGATGCCGGCCAGCAGGATCAGGGTCAGGAAAGCGAGGGTACGGGCTGCGCGCATGGTCATGGCATCGCTGCGGGGAAGGCGGGAAGTCTGCCCAAACCTTGGCATGGCGTCCATCCAAGCCGCGTGCAGGCCCGGCCGGCGCCCCGCCTTGCTGCTATCATTGCGCGTTTCCAATCAGCGCCGGAACCACGTATGTCCTCCGACCAGGGCTCCCTCACCTACCGCGACGCGGGCGTCGATATCGATGCCGGCAATGCCCTCGTCGAGCGCATCAAGCCGATGGTCAAGCGCACGTTCCGCCCGGAAGTGATGGGCGGGCTGGGTGGTTTCGGCGGCCTTTTCGACCTCTCCGGCCGTTACAAGGAGCCGGTGCTGGTTTCGGGCACCGATGGCGTGGGCACCAAGCTCAAGCTGGCCCACACCCTCAACCGCCACGACACCATCGGCATCGACCTGGTGGGCATGTGCGTCAATGACGTCCTGGTCCAGGGCGCCGAGCCGCTGTTCTTCCTCGATTACTTCGCCACCGGCAAGCTCGACGTGGATACGGCCGCGGCGGTCGTCGGCGGCATCGCGAAAGGTTGCGAGCTGGCCGGTTGCGCCCTGATCGGCGGCGAAACCGCCGAGATGCCGGACATGTACGCGCCGGGCGAGTACGACCTGGCCGGCTTCACCGTTGCCGCGGTCGAAAAGTCCGCCATGAACGACGGCTCGAAGATCGTGGCCGGTGACGTGATCCTCGGCGTCGCCTCGTCGGGCCCGCACTCGAACGGCTACTCGCTGATCCGCAAGATCCTCGAGCGGGCCGGCTCGCCGCTGGATGCGGACGTCGGCGGCGTCAAGCTGGTCGATGCGCTGATGGCGCCGACCACCCTGTACGTAAAGCCAGTGCTCGAGCTGCTGCAGAAGGTGGACGTGCATGGCATGGCCCACATCACCGGCGGCGGCCTGAAGGAAAACATCATCCGCGTCGTGCCCGATGGCCTGGGCCTCAGCATCGACGCCTCCTCGTGGGAGCTGCCGCCGGTGTTCCAGTGGCTGCAGCGCGAAGGCAACGTGGCCCGCGAGGAAATGTGGCGCACCTTCAACTGCGGCATCGGCTTCACGGTGCTGCTGGACAAGAGCCAGGTGGAGGCCGCCAGCGCCGCCCTCGCCGCGCATGGCCTGGATACCTGGGTCATCGGCTCGGTCGTCGCCGCGAGCGGTGACGAGCGCGTCCATATCGCTTGAGAAAAATCGTGGATCGTCCCCTGCGCGTTGCCGCGCTCGCCTCCGGGCGCGGCAGCAACCTTGCTGCACTGATCGCCGCGCGCCTCCCGGTGGAGTTCGTGCTGGTCGGGAGCGACAAGGCCAAGGCGGGCGCGCTCGAGATTGCCCGCGACGCGGGCATTCCCACCGTGGCGATGAGCCCGAAAGCCTTCCCGGATCGCGTGGCCTTCGACCGCGCCTTGTTCGGAGCGGTGGCGGACGCGAAGCCCGACCTGCTCGTGCTGGCCGGTTACATGCGCATCATCGATGCATCGGTGGTCGCGGACTGGGAAGGCCGGGCGATCAACATCCACCCCTCCCTCCTCCCGAAGTACCAGGGCCTGCACACGCACCGCCGCTGCCTTGAAGCAGGCGATACCGAGCACGGCGCCAGCGTGCACTTCGTGACGGCCGAACTGGATGGCGGCCCGGTCGTCGCCCAGGCGCGCATCAGCGTCGGCCCCACCGATACCGAAGAAACCCTGGCCACGCGACTGCTGGTCGAAGAACACCGCCTGCTCCCGGCGGTCGTGCGTGCCATCGCCTCAGGCCGCCTGGCCTGGTCCGGCGAACCCACCTTCGACGGCAAGCCCCTCACCGCCCCGCTGACACCCGCCGACCTCTGAGCGCGGCGAGGCTGTTGTGGGAGCGCGCTTGCGCGCGATGGGTGCTCGCCGCCAGATCCATCGCGCGCAAGCGCGCTCCCACGACACGGCGGCCAGGTGACCCGGCATTCAGCCACCGCGTTTAAACTCGGGGGCATGAAGACCACCCTCCTCCGCGCCAGCCTTGGCCTGGCCCTCGCCCTGCCCGCCGCCGCGTTCGCCGCGGACGTGCCGCAGTCGTTCACCGCCACCTACAACGTCCTCCAGGGCGGCTCGCCGCTGGGTAACGCCACGCTCACGCTGAAGCCGGCCGGCAACGGCCAGTTCGAATACAGCAACAAGGTCACCGGCACGTCGGGTCTCGCTGCCGCCATCGGCGCCAGCAGCTCCGAAGTGTCGCGCTTCACCTGGGCCGGCAAAGTGCCCCAGGCGGTCTCCTATAAGTACGACCTGCAGAACGCGTTCAAGCCGAAGAGCCGCACGCTGACGGTCAACGGCAATACCGTCCAGGTGCAGGACAACAGCAAGTCGTTCTCCTACCCGCTCCAGCCCGGCATGGTCGATCGCAACACGCTGCCGCTCGCCCTGGGTGTCGCCCTGCACGGCGGCGCGAAGGAAGCGACGTTCCCGGTCGGCGTGAAGCAGGCGATCGAAACGCAGACCTTCAAGGTAGCCGCCAGCGAGAAGATCACCGTGCCAGCCGGCTCATTCCAGGCCGAACGCGTCGACCGCACCGACCAGGATCGCGGGTTCAACGCGTGGTACGTCCCCGCGAAATTCCCTGTGCCGGTGAAGCTGGCACAGAAGGATGGCGGCGACCTGACGCTCGAACTGGTGAAGTTCGAAGGCAAGTAAGCCGCTAAAAAAAACCCGCCTCGAAGGCGGGTTTTTTTATTGCCCTGTGGGAGCGGGCTTGCGCGCGATCGCGCGCAAGCGCGCTCCCACAAGAGAGCTATCAGCCCGGCAAGCGGCGGATGCGGGCACCCAGCACGCCGAGCTTCTCTTCGATGTTCTCGTAGCCGCGATCGATGTGGTACACGCGATCGACGGTGGTATCGCCTTCGGCCACGAGGCCGGCGAGCACGAGGCACGCCGAGGCGCGCAGGTCGGTGGCCATGATCGGCGCACCGCTCATCTTCGGCACGCCGGTGATGATGGCGGTGTTGCCTTCAAGGCGGATGTCCGCACCCAGGCGCTGCAGTTCCAGCGCATGCATGAAGCGGTTTTCGAACACCGTTTCGGTGATGACGCCCACGCCCTCGGCCACGCAGTTCAGCGCGGTGAACTGCGCCTGCATGTCGGTCGGGAACGCCGGGTACGGTGCGGTCACCAGGTTCACGGCCTTGGGGCGGCGACCCTGCATGTCCAGCTCGATCCAGTCGCTGCCGGTGCTGATGTGCGCGCCCGATTCCTCGAGCTTCTGCAGCACGGCATCCAGCGTATCGGCGCGCGCGCCACGCGCACGCACCTTGCCACCGGTCATGGCGGCACCGACGAGGAAGGTGCCGGTCTCGATGCGATCCGGCAGCACTTCGTAATGGGCGCCGTGGAGGCGCTCGACACCCTCGACGATAAGCGTGGACGTACCGACGCCATCGATCTTCGCACCCATCGCCATCAGGCAGTGGGCCAGGTCGACCACTTCCGGTTCCTGCGCGGCGTTCTCGATGATCGTGGTGCCCGAAGCGAGCGTCGCGGCCATCAGGATGTTCTCGGTACCGGTGACGGTGACCATATCCATGACGATGCGCGCGCCCTTGAGGCGGCCGGCCTTCGCCTTGATGAAGCCATTCTCCACCGTGATCTCCGCGCCCAGCGCCTGCAGGCCACGGATGTGCTGGTCGACCGGACGCGAACCGATGGCGCAACCGCCGGGCAGCGACACTTCGGCCTTGCCATAGCGCGCCACCAGCGGACCGAGCACGAGGATCGACGCACGCATGGTGCGGACCAGTTCGTACGGGGCGACGCAGCTGTTCTCCGGGCGCGGGTCGATGTGCATCTTCATGCGGTCGTCGAGGACGACGCGCACACCCATGCGGCCCAGCAGTTCAATAAAGGTAGTGACATCGTGCAGGTGCGGCACGTTGCCGATGCTCACCGGCTCATCGGCGAGCAGGCAGGAAGCGAGGATCGGGAGCACGGCGTTCTTGGCGCCGCTGATGCTCACCTCACCGTGAAGCGGCTGGCCGCCGCTGATAAGGATCTTGGCCATGGGTTTCTTTTTATGCCTTCGGGATGCGGAATGCGGGGCGCGGCGCGATCAGGGGCGGCCGGCGGCTTCTTCCGGGGTAAGGGTTTTCAGGCCCAGGGCGTGGATGGCACCGCCCATGAGGTCGCCAAGGGTGGCGTAAACGAGGCGGTGGCGGGCGAGCGGCAGCTTGCCGGCGAACTGGGCCGAGATGACCTCGGCTTCGAAATGGACGCCGTCATCACCGCGCACGTCCACCCGGGCGCCGGGCAGGCCGGCTTCGATCAATGCCTGGATGCGGGCAGCGTCCATGGGGTCTCCGTGGGATGGGAAAGTCGCCGCGGCCGGGGGTTCCGAAACGGACCCTGAATCACCGGTCGATGGCAGCGACGATAAAATGAGAATATGTAATGGTAATGGAAATCCGGTGTCGCAGAAATGGACATTCCGGGTTGCCCAGGGACAGCCCCCAACCCGGACCCCAAGGCCGAATGAACGCCCGCACCGCCCCGCCCGCCAGCCAGACGACCGTGAACGCCGATACCATCGTGCGTAGCGCACGTACCGTCATCGCCACCGAGGCGGCCGCCATCCGGGCGCTGGAGCGCCGCGTGGACGCCTCGTTCGTCCAGGCCTGCCAGATGATCCTGGAGTGCAAGGGCCGCGTGGTGGTTTCCGGCATGGGCAAATCGGGCCATATCGCCCGGAAGATCGCGGCGACGCTGGCCTCCACCGGGACCCCCTCGTTCTTCGTCCACCCCGGCGAGGCGAGCCACGGCGACCTGGGCATGATCCAGCCCTCCGACATCGTCCTGGCCATCTCGTACTCGGGCGAAACCGACGAGCTGCTCTTCATCCTGCCGGCGATCAAGCGCCAGGGCATCCCGCTGATCTCTATCACGGGCAACCCCCGCTCCTCGCTGGCCAGCCAGGCCGACGTGAATATCGACGGCAATGTCGCCTCCGAGGCCTGCCCGCACGGCCTGGCGCCGACCGCCAGCACCACGGCGGCCCTGGTCCTTGGCGATGCGCTGGCCGTGGCCCTGCTCGATGCGCGCGGATTCACCTCGGATGATTTCGCCCGCTCGCACCCGGCCGGCAGCCTGGGGCGCCGGCTGCTCCTGCATATCGGCGATGTCATGCACAAGGGCGACGACGTCCCGCGCGTGCCGGTCACCGCCTCGTTGAGCGAAGCGCTGGTCGAAATGACCCGCAAGCACCTGGGCATGACCGCCGTCGTCGACGCCGAAGGCCGCCTGCTTGGCGTGTTCACCGACGGTGACCTTCGCCGCGCGCTGGATGACGATGGCGTGGACCTTCGCGGTGCCACCGTCGCCCAGCTGATGACCCGCGGCCCGAAGACCATTGGCTCGGACAAGCTCGCCGTCGAGGCCGCCCAGCTGATGGAGAAGCACCAGATCCACGCCCTGCTGGTCACCGACGCCGACGGCTGCGTGGTCGGTGCCCTGAACATCCACGACCTGCTCCGCGCGCGCGTCGTCTGACGCCGCGCCCCGCGCGTCCCCACCGCGCCGGCACCGCCCCTGTATCCTTCACGCCATGGCTTACACGCACTACACCGAGATCCCCGCCGACGTCGCCGAACGCGCCGCACGCATCCGCGTGGTCGTATTCGACGTGGATGGCACACTGACCGATGGGCGGCTCTGGTACGCGGAGGACGGTCGCGAGACCAAGGTCTTCCACGTCCATGACGGCCTGGGCCTGAAGCGTCTGCAGGAAAACGGCATCAAGGTCGCGATCATCACGGCGCGCATCAGCCACCCGGTTTCGCTGCGTGCCGAGGAGCTGGGCATCCAGCACGTCTACCAGGGCCAGAAGGACAAGCGCGCCACGCTTAACGCACTGCTCGAGGCCCTGCGCCTGGAGCCGGCCGAAGCCGCCTTCGTCGGCGACGACCTGCCGGATCTGCCCGCCATGGGCATCGCCGGCCTTGCCGTCGCGGTCGCCAACGCCCATCCGTGGGTCGCCGAGCGCGCCCACTGGCGCACCCGCCTGACCGGCGGCTACGGCGCCGCCCGCGAAGTGGCTGACATGATCCTGGCCGCGCAGGGCAAGGCCGAAGCCGAGCGGGACCGCTGGCTGTGAGCGTCTTCAACCTGTTCAAGGACCGCAGCGCCACCGGAACCTCGGCCATCCTCGCCGCGGTCCTGGGTGCCAGCGTGCTGCTGTACTACTGGGTGGCCCCGGCGAAGAAGGTTGACGACTTCGTGGGTCCGCCCCGTTCGGGCTATGTGCTGACCAACTTCGACCTCGATTCGTACAACGAGGAAGGCAAGCCCGCCTTCAAGCTCATCGCGCCCCACCTGGAGCGCCGCGAGGGCGATGAATCGCTGTACATCAATGCGCCGAATTTCGTGCTGCCCCCGACCAAGGACACGACCGCGCCGCCGTGGACCGGCCACTCCCAGTACGGCTGGGTGAACAAGGACGGCACGATGCTCAAGCTCCAGGGCCTGGTCCACATGGACCGCGTGGCGTTCGCCACCAGCCCGCCGGCCAGCATCGATACCTCTGAGGTCACCGCATGGCCCAAGGAGAACCGCCTGGAAACGGCCGAAGCGGCGCGTATCGTTCAGGGAAGCTCTACAATGAACGGCATCGGCATGCGTGCCAACCTCGACACCAAGCACCTGGAGCTCCTCGATGCAGTCCACACCACGTACCAGCCACGCAAGCGCTAAGGCATTGTTCGCGGCTTGCGGGGTGGCGCTCCTTGCGCTCGCCACGCCGGTCATGGCGAAAAAATCGGACCGCAACGAAGAAGTCCATGTCGACGCCAAGACGTTCGATGGCTCGCAGCAGCCGCAGGGCATCGTGATCTATACCAACAAGGTCGTGATCACGCAGGGCACCCTGAAGATCACGGGTGACAAGGCCACGGTTTACCTCAACGACGATAATTCGGTGAAGCGTGCGGTGATCGATGGCAAACCCGCGACGGTCCAGCAGCAGGACGAAGTGGGCAACTGGATGCACGGCCGCGCCAGCAACATCGATTACGACAACGAGACCAGCGTCGCGATCCTTACCGGCAACGCCCACGTCGACCAGCCCAACAAGGGCACGTCGGATGGCGACAAGCTGACGTACAACACGGAAGACAGCACGATGAAGGGCGAGAGCAACGGCACGTCCACCATCCACATGACCTTCCAGCCGAAGACCCAGCCAGGCGCCGCCCCCGCGGCCAAGCCGGCGGACAACACGAAGAAGCCCTGACACGATGCTTTCAGCCCAAGGCCTGCAGAAGCGGTTCCGCGCCCGCCAGGTGGTACGCGATTTCGCCTTTTCCATCCGCGAAGGTGAAGTGGTGGGCCTGCTCGGCCCCAACGGCGCCGGTAAGACCACCTGCTTCTACATGGTGGTCGGCCTGATCCAGGCCGACGCAGGCCAGATCAAGCTGGACCAGCAGGACATCACCGGCCTGCCCATGCATGCGCGCGCCAAGCTCGGCATCGGCTACCTGCCGCAGGAAGCCTCGGTGTTCCGCCGCCTCAGCGTGGCCGACAACATCCTGGCCGTGCTGGAACTGCGCGACAACATGACCCAGAAGCAGCGCGAGGACGAACTCGAGAGCCTGCTCGACGAGCTGAAGATCTCGCATATCGCCGAACAGAAGGGCATCAGCCTTTCCGGTGGCGAACGCCGCCGTGTGGAGATCGCCCGCGCCCTCGCCGCCCGCCCGCGTTACATGCTGCTCGATGAGCCGTTTGCCGGCGTCGACCCGATTTCGGTGGGCGAAATCCAGCGCATCGTCCGCCACCTGAAGGAACGCGGCATCGGCGTGCTCATCACCGACCACAACGTCCGTGAAACCCTGGGCATCTGCGACCGCGCCTACATCCTCAACGACGGCGAGGTGCTCTCCAAGGGCACCCCCCAGCACATCCTGGCCGACGAAAAGGTCCGCGAGGTGTATCTGGGCCGTGAATTCCGGATCTGATTTCGCCTTTGTGGGAGCGCGCTTGCGCGCGATGGGGGCTCCCGCAGCCCCCATCGCGCGCAAGCGCGCTCCCACGACTACGCAGAATCGGCCGGGCGGCATAGGCGTGCAGGGCGGCTGGTTTAGGGGGGCCGCGAGGGGTTAGGATGGCTCGGTAACCCGATCTTGCGAAGGTAATGAAACCCGGACTTCAGTTTCGCCTGCATCAGCAGCTCACGCTGACGCCACAGCTCCAGCAGGCCATCCGCCTGCTCCAGTTGTCGCAGCTGGAGCTCGAGGCCGAACTCCGCCAGATCGCGGAAAGCAACCCGCTGCTCGAGTTCGCGGAAGACGCCGAGGCGGAAGCGGACGCGCCGGAAGAAAGCGCCAGCTTCGACGAGGCCATGGAGTACCGGGCCCGTGACGAGCAGCCCGCCAAGGCGACCCGCGAGGAAGAATCCACCGCATCGCCCTCCGACGAACTTACGCCGGACTGGGACGACGACCGTTTCCAGGGCGAGGCCGGCGACTACGCGGGCGCCCCGTCACGTAATGGTGGCGGCGACGAAGAAGGCTTCGAGCCGCAGAACGCGGCACCGGAAAGCCTCCAGCAACACCTCGAATGGCAGCTCAACCTCTCCCAGTTCACCCAGCGCGACCACGCCATCGCCACGGCGATCATTCATGCGCTGGACGAAGACGGCTACCTGCGTGATGGCTGCGAGGCGGTCCAGACGGCCCTGCGCGAATTCCACTGCGAGCTCGACGAGATCGAAGCGGTGCGCAAGCGCATCCAGCGCTTCGATCCGACCGGCATCGCCAGCCTGGACCTGCGCGACTGCCTGCTCTGCCAGCTCAGCCAGTTCTCCGAAGAAACACCCCAGCGCAACCTCGCCATCCGGATCGTCACCGACGAGATCGAGCTGCTGGCGCGCAACGATACCGGCAAGATCGCCCGGCGCCTCAAGGCCGCCGAGGCCGATGTCGCCGTCGCCGCCTCACTCATCCGCAGCCTGGATCCCCGGCCCGGTGCCGCGCTGGACGCCACCCCGGTCGAATATGTGGCACCGGATGTCTACGCGCGCCGCGAGAACGGCCGCTGGCGGGTCAGCCTCAATCCGGATGCCCAGCCCCGGCTGGGCCTGAACCAGCATTACTGCAACCTGATCGCCCGTGCCCGCGGCGATGACGCCACCTGGATGAAAGGCCAGCTCCAGGAAGCCCGCTGGCTGCTGAAGAGCCTGCAATCGCGTGCCGAGACGCTGACCAAGGTCGCCGAGGTGATCGTCCGCCGGCAGAGCGCCTTCCTCGATTACGGCCCCGAGGCCATGCACCCGCTGGTGCTACGCGAGGTGGCCGAGGAGGTGGGCATGCACGAATCGACCATTTCCAGGGTGACCACGCGCAAGTACATGCACACGCCGCGCGGTACCTTCGAGCTGAAACATTTCTTTTCGAGCGGCGTGGCCACGGAAGACGGCGGCAGCGCGTCCGCGACGGCCATCCAGGCCATGCTGCGCAAGCTGATCACGGCGGAAGACCCGCGTCGCCCGCTGTCCGACCAGGCCCTCGCGGAGGAATTCCATCGACGCGGTATTCAGGTCGCACGCCGTACGGTGGCCAAGTACCGTGAAGCGATGCGCATCCCCAGTTCCAGTGAACGCGTTCGCGCGAGTTAAGCGCGGCGCGGAACCCCCTCGGAGGATCACGGTCCCATAGTCGACAGGTTCAGGAGCGGCACCCGCCACTCCCCTCTCGCCGCCCCAGCGGCGGCACCCTCAGCAAGAAGGAGGCGTCATGCAAATCCAGATCAGCGGCCAGCACATCCAGATCACCCCTGCCCTGCGCGAGCGCGTGGAACAGCAAATCGGCCGCTTCGAACGCCTTTTCGACAACATCACCGCCTTAGATGTCGTGCTATCCGTGGATAAGGCTGAACACAAGGTGGGCGGAACGCTCCACTGTTCGGGCACCCGGCTCCACGCCGAGGGCATCATCCGCCAGGAAGACGGCACGATCGGCGATGGCATGTACAAGGCCATTGACGCCATGATCGCCAAGCTCGCCGACCAGCTGAAAAAGCATAAGGAAAAGCTTAAGGACCACCACAACAGCGAGGTCCGCGAGGCCCGCGCCGCCACGTAAAGCCCCCAGGCGGCCTGTGGCACAATATAAGCAAGCCGGTACCCCTGCGTACCGGCTTTCTTTTTGACAGGAACCCCCGCGTGGATCGGCTCACCGCCAGACAACTCTTCGACGGCGTCCATGAACGCATGGCCCTGCGCTGGATCGCGGGCATGCGTGGCGAAGCCCGTGTCCTGGAGCCGAACGCCAAGCTCAGCCGCCGCCCCTCGCTGGTCGGCTACCTGAACGTGATCTACCCCAACAAGGTGCAGATCATCGGTACCGAGGAGCTGAACTACCTCGACGGGCTGGATTCCCGCCAGCGCTGGGAAGCGATCCACAAGATCGCGGCGTACCAGCCGGCCGCGCTCATCGTCACGAAGGACCAGGCGATCCCGCCGGACCTTCGCGAGGTGGCCGAGGAAACCGACACCCCGCTCTGGCAGAGCACCAAGCGCGGCCACGAGCTGCTCACCTACCTGCAATACCACCTGGCGCGCACGCTGGCCCCGCGGGTCACCCTGCACGGCGTGTTCCTCGAGGTGTTCTCGATCGGTGTCCTGATCACCGGCGACCCCGGCTCGGGCAAGAGCGAGCTGGCCCTGGAACTCATCAGCCGCGGCCACCGCCTGGTCGCCGATGACGCCACCGAATTCACCCTGATCGCCCCGGATGTCATCGATGGCGCCTGCCCGGAGCTGCTGCAGGACCTGCTCGAGGTCCGCGGCCTGGGCGTCCTAAACATCCGCGAGATGTTCGGCCACACGGCGGTCAAGCCGTCGAAGTACCTTCGCCTGGTGATCCACCTGAAGCCGATGAAGGATGGCGAGGAGACCGACGCGATGACCCGCCTCACCGGCGATGTCAGCAGGCGCAACGTGCTGGACGTCGACGTACCCAAGATCACCATCCCCGTAGCGCCTGGCCGCAACCTGGCGGTGCTTGTGGAGGCGGCCGTGCGCAACCATGTACTGAAGAGCAAGGGCATCGATCCCGCCCAGACCTTCATCGACCGCCAGGCGCACCAGATGCGCCGGTTCTCCCCGTGGTGACCCCGGTGAACGACGAGCTCCTCAAAGGCCCCATCATCGAAGCCGGCGCCATCCACCTGGTGGTGCTCACCGGCATGTCCGGTGGCGGCAAGACCGTCGCCCTCCGCGCGCTGGAGGACCTGGAGTTCTACTGCGTCGACAACATGCCGGCGGAACTCATCCCGCAGCTGGTCGCCGCCGTCAGCCAGGGCGAGCACGGTCCGCGCCGTCGCATCGCCGTGGGCGTGGACGTACGCAACCGTCGCTCCGACCTCGAGCGCATGCCGCACGTGCTGTCGGAGCTCTCGAGCGCCGGCCTCCACGTACACCTGATCTTCCTGGACAGCCGCGACGACGTCCTGATCAAGCGCTATTCGGAGACGCGCCGCCGCCATCCACTGGCGGCCGAGCGCCGTTCCCTCGCCGATTCCATCGCGGAAGAGCGCCGTCTGCTGCGCCCGCTGGTCTCGATCGCCGAGAAGGTCATCGATACCTCGGAGCTCAACGTCCACCAGTTGCGCCGGCTGTTCGCGACCGGCTACGCGGCGGCCAGCGATGGCACCACGCTGCTGTTCGAATCGTTTGCTTACCGCCGCGGGCTGCCGTCCGACGCGGATTTCGTCTTCGATGCCCGCTGCCTGCCCAACCCGCACTGGGACCCGCGCCTGCGGCCGTTCTCGGGCAAGGACCAGCCGGTGCGCGAATACCTCGACGCGCAGCCCATCGTGGGCGAATACTATGCCGACGTGGCGCGCTGGCTGGATACCTGGCTACCGCGCTTCGAAGGCGAGGACCGCAGCTACGTCACGGTCTCCATCGGCTGCACGGGCGGTCGCCACCGCTCGGTGTATCTCGTGGAGCGCCTTGCCCGGCATTTCCGCGAGGGACGCGGCAACGTACTGACTTTCCATCGTGAGCTCGAATGAGCACCTTTAGCTTTCCCTGCCAGCCGGAGTACCTGCGATGAGCGTCGGCGTGCTCCTTATGACGCACGAAGCCGTGGGCCAGGCCCTGGTCTCCGCCGCGCGCCATGTGATGCCCAAGCTCCCGCTCACGGTGGATGCCGTGGAGGTGCCACCCGGCGCCGACCCGGACATCATGCGCTCGCTTACCGCGAAGCATGCCCGCGAGCTCGATACGGGCGATGGCGTACTGGTGCTGGCCGACCTCTACGGCGCCACGCCGTGCAACATCGGCCTCTCGCTGGGCGCGCTGGGCGTGAAGCTCCGCTGCGTGTCCGGCCTGAACCTGCCGATGCTGCTCCGCGTCCTCAACTACTCTGAAAAATCGTTGCCCGAACTGGCGGAAGTCGCCGCCACCGGTGGCCGCGGAGGGATCTTCATCGATCATGCTTGAACAGGAAATCACGGTATCCAACCGGCTTGGGCTGCATGCCCGCGCATCGGCCAAGCTCGTCCAGCTGGTCTCCAGCTTCAAGGCCACGGTGCACCTCATTAGCAAGGGACGCGAAGTGAACGCGCAAAGCATCATGGGGGTCATGATGCTGGCGGCGGGCATGGGCTCGGTGCTGATGGTGCGCGCCGAAGGCGATGATGAAGCGGCCGCGCTGGCCGCCGTCATCGCCCTGTTCAACAACAAGTTCGACGAAGGGCAGTAACAGCATGGGCGCCAGGGGGGCGAAGCACGCATGAGGTACCAGCTGACCGGCAACGCCGCATCCCGGGGCATGGCCCTGGGCCGGGCGCGTCTGGTCCAGCCGAGCCTGTACACGGCTGACATGCGCATGCTCGAGGACGCGGAAGTCGCGCCCGAACTGGACCGCCTGCACAAGGCCCTGGACCATGCGCGCGCCGAGCTGCGCGAACTGCGCGGCAAGCTGCACGGCGCGCTGGCCCGCGAGGTTGGCGACTTCATCGATGCGCATAGCCTGCTGCTCGATGACGAGGAGCTGCTGCGCGGCCTCGATGAACTGATTTCCGTCGGACACTACACCGCCAGCGCCGCGCTCAAGATGCAGCGCGACCGCCTCGCGGCGGTGTTCGACGCCATGAACGACCCGTACCTGAAGAGTCGCGGCGAAGACATCGACCAGGTCATCGGCCGGGTCATGTCCGCGCTCTTCCAGCAATCCAGCCGCGAAGAGCGCAAGCTTGCGGCGCGCGTCGGCGAGATCATCGTCAGCGATACCGTCGCTCCCGCCGACATGGCCAGCCTGGCCGGCCAGGGCATGCTCGGCGTGGTCGCCAGCGCGGGCAGCATCTACTCGCACAGCGCGATCCTGGCGCGCAGCTTCAACCTGCCCATGCTGGTGGGTACGAAGGATGCGCTCGCCACCATCAACGATGACGACCTTGTCCTGATCGACGCCGAGCGCGGCGAGGTTATCGTCCACCCCACCGCCCAGGATCTCGCCCGCTACCGGCAGTGGCAGCGCCAGGCCGCCGCCGAAGGCCGGCGCCTCGCTGAGCTCGCTTCCGCCCGGACGCTGACCCGCGATGGCGCGCATGTGCGTCTGTTCGCGAACGCGGAGCTCGCCGGCGATGTGACCCTCGCGCGCTCACGTGGTGCCGACGGCGTGGGCCTGTATCGCTCCGAATTCCTGTTCCTGCGCCAGCGCGGCCTGCCCAGCGAGGACGAGCAGTTCGCGGCGTACCGCGACGTCGTGCTCGGCATGGGCGGCCTGCCGGTCACCATCCGCACGCTCGATCTCGGCGCCGACAAGGCCGACGCCGCCGGGCTTGCCATCCGTGGCGAAGACAACCCGGCGCTGGGCGTGCGCGGCATCCGCCTCTCGCTGCGCTACCCCGATATCTTCCTGGTCCAGTTGCGCGCGATCCTCCGCGCCGCCTGCTACGGCCCGGTGCGCGTGCTGGTGCCGATGGTCACCCACATCGGCGAGCTCATCGAGGTCCGCAAGCTGATCAAGAAGGCCCGCGAGCAGCTTTCGCTCGAAGACCAGGAACTGCCCGAGCGACTCGACATCGGCGCCATGATCGAAGTCCCCGCCGCCGCGATCGGCGTAACGTCGATCCTGCAGAAAGCCGACTTCCTCGCCATCGGCACCAACGACCTCGCCCAGTACACGCTGGCCGCCGACCGCAACAACGATGCCCTCGAAGGCATCTACGACCCGCTGCAGCCGGCGTTCCTGCGCCTCATCGCACACATCATCGCCTCGGCGCGCCGCGCGAAGAAGCCGGTAAGCCTGTGCGGCGAAATCGCCGGCGACACCCAGTTCACCGCCCTGCTCCTGGCCATGGGCCTCGAAGAATTCTCGATGCACCCGGGCCAGCTGCTACAGGTCCGCGACCGCCTGACCAGCCTCGACTGCGCTGCGCTGCGTCGTGCCGCGCCGCATCTGTTCCGCTCGCATACGCGCGATGAGGTCGAAGAACGGTTGCTGGCGGTAGTCGCCAAACAGGATGGCTGCGCCGGCGCAGCCTGAGTCACCCGCCAAAAAAGGAAGCGCGCCCCGACGCTTTGTGGGAGCGCGCTTGCGCGCGATAGCGACAGGCACACCAAGTGCGCCATGGGCCCATTACCCCGCCGTACAAGCCACCTTAAGCGTCGCCGGCACGGCACGCACTCCATCAGAATCTCGCGCCGTCACTGACAACGTGACGGGTGACCGCTCGACGTCCTCACGCCGACAGAGATATTGAACCTTGAACTTATCAAGCTCCTTCGTGCTGAACAGCATCTTGTCTTTGTTATGGCAACCGCGACCGGTGCAGGCCACGTCCTTTGACCAGATTGTGATGGGAAACCGGGGATTTCCTTTGAGGCTGAGAGGCACGTGCACGTCCACACCAACTCGCCCGTTAACGTCGTCAAAGGGGCTGACCGCGAAATCTCCGCAGGGCAAGTTGTTCCTGTACAGGCGGTAGCCCTTTGCGACGCCGCGCATGGCGAGGCCCTGAAAGCTGCGATCCTGAAGGAAAACAGCGTCTCCGGGATTGGTATGAAAGCCCACCTCGACGATCACGGACGGCATCTTCGCGCGATTATTCTCCCCCTTCTTCGAGTTCAAGGTCGGCTTACTGGCAACCGTGTAGCCAGAGAACCGATCGTCGGTCCGAAGCAACTCCCGCGCCGAGCAAAGGATTCGTTCAGCCAACGACTTGTCTTCAGAGCGGTCGGCGACAAAAGCACGGAGTCCGCTCGCGGAAGAGTCCCCGCTAGCATTCGTGTGAATATGCAAAAGCGCGTCAGCCTTCACGTGATTGGCGTACAGAGGGCGACTGCGAATGTCCTCGTCTCGTTGCTGCATGGAGCTTTTCGTGTCGGGCCCGGATCGCCAGACGTTCACGAGCTTCGGATACTTCTGTTCAAGCTGGTACCGTACCGCGAGACGCCACCACGGCTGCCCACTGGGCTGGTTTGCGAAAGGCTGTCGCTCCGGCCGAAGGTTTTCCACCCGCATATCGTCGCGTTCCAACGCATCTTCGAGATGACCCGCGATCACGGTCGTTATATCGTCCTCAAGAACGTCATTCGTCGTATCTCGCTGAGCCCGCCAATCCTTGAACTTCCCGTGAAAGTAAAAGCCGTGTCCCGGCGAAATCACCAGTAAGGGCCGCGAATCTGCGTCTCGCTTCCTGCGTCCCGTTGATGGCTCCTCGCTTGCAGAGGGAGATTCATCGCGCCAAGGTTCGACTTCCTCCCCTCCATACAGAAGCTTCAAACCTGTTGTTCCTCCGATCCTCTGCATGAGGGGCTGTAGCACGTCGAACATGTAGTCGACCAGATCTTCGGTTTCGGCGCTCTCGGCGTACTTTACCAAGCGCTGATCGAGATCAACGGTGATGACATTGCTCTCCTCATCGAGTCCCACTGTTGCGCTCAGCGACCACGGAAAGTCTTCAAAGAAATGTCTTCCTGAAGTCTTTTCGTCTACTACGCGTTGCATGTCTGTAATCAGTCCCTGCCGCTCGACTGGGTCCATCATCACTATCGTCTTTGGACCCAATTCCTCCCCCGGCGTGCCATAAGCCACTGAAATACATGCGCTGCATACAGCAGCAAGTAGCGTCATTTTCATTCGGCGCCGTTTCATCGAACCATTCCAGTTACGCCGCACATCGCGACACGGAAATGATCCGAAACAGGGGGCGCCGCGATCAGTCGATGAAGCCCTTGCAGTCGTGAAGTCCCTTCCACCCACGCCGCGTCGGCGTCATCTGACAACGTCGTCCGTCTGACACTCGCCGACGAGTGAAGCGACAGGATCCCGTGGATCAACGCCCGAGCCTGAAGCTCCTAACCGCGCCGACAACTCCCGGATGCCGCACGAGAAGCCGCCGACGATTGGTGCCCGCGTCAGATCGGCGAGAGCAGCCCATACAAGCGACCCGTCGCCAGGATCTTCATCAAGGCAAGCCTTCAAGTAGATGATTTGATCCACCTCGGTCTGGAGATGAGCGACCGGGTCCCATCGAGTAAACATCGCGTCCATTGAGTGCCTCTTGTATGCGGGCGCATACGATAGGCCTTCCGGAGCGCGCCTTTGCCAGGGACTACGATGGTGACGGCGTTCACCTACATGTCGTAGCGGCAAAGGCCCCGTGTCAGGCAGGACGCGGGAACATGTGCTTCCCCTCACAGATCGTCTGGAAGACCACCGCGTTCGCGAGCCCAAAGAGCGCGCCGTAAGCCGTGCCAGTCGGCGAGAGGATAACCATCCCGGTTACGGCCCCATACGCGCATATCGGTGTCCAGCGGCGCGAGCCGCGGCGGTGCAGCCACAAGGCAAACGGGAGGCCGAACATCAGGGTCGCGACCGCCGAAACAAGCCCGACAACGACGAATACCAACAGCAATAGGTAGAAGTGGTCCGAGGACCAGTTGAGACGCGAGACGACGTACGCCACTACCAGGGACGGCGTCGCAAGCGAACTGGCGAAAGCAGCGTGCAGCAGGTCATCGTCGCTCGCGGCCGTACTCGCGCTCGTCATCGACTCCCACCCGAATGCGCACGCCGAACCATAAGCGGCGGCCGAAGGATCGCGCACAGAAGCACGCCAGCGAACAGCCCGGGCATCGCGCCCATCGTGGCGACAGGAACCAGGTTGTCGAGGGATACGGTCCCTCGCACGTACAACATGGTCGGCACGACGTAGACCGACACACCAATAACTGCCGACAACAACAGCGTGCTCGTCCACGCGACGGCGTGGTTTCGACGCATCCATGCCATGAGCGGCCACGCGATGAAGATCGATACCGCCAGCGCGAAAGGCATGCCGATCAGGTACCCGATTTCGAGCATGCCGATGGCATCGCTTAGGCTAAGGTGCGCGTGCTCCGGCCCCGACCACAGCCAGATCCAGCAGAGCACGCCTGGGGGCGCAGCAAAGCTGGCTACAGTCAGCGCAAGGGGCAATGGCACTCCTGATAGTGACTGCCGCTCGGTTACCGCACGCTCCATGGTCCACCCTCATCTTCGCCAGTGGGTGGAGATGCTAGGGGTCTGCCCTAGCAGGACAGTGGCCAGACGAAGACACGGGGGCGGCCGTATTCGGACAGTCGGCTGCTCACCGATGCGTCAGCCACTCCGTCGCCCGGTCGAGCACGGCCTCATCACCGACGCGCTCGTCCGGTTCGACAGCTTTGCCGAAGACCTGTCCGTGTCGGTCAACGTCGATGGCCCCCTTCAGCGCGAGCTGGCTGCCATCGCCTAGCCGGAAGAGCGCGTTGGCGCTTGCCTGCCCGGAGGTCGTTGAACCAAACGAACGGGTGACGGGCCTGCCGTGGAAGGCGATGGCCACCATCTCGCCCGCACTCGACGTGTGCGGCCCAAGGATCACCGCGACGGGAACGGCGGCGAGGTCGACAGCGGGCTTTCGTTCGAACGAGAGCTCGCGGCCGGCGTAAACCGCGTGATCCGGCTTGCCCGGTGTACGGTAGGCGCCCACCGGCTCGCTGCCCAGCAACGACTGGATAGCTCCAAGCATCGGGGGGACTGCACCGCCGGTGTCCTTGCGCAGGTCGACGATCCAGCCGTGCGTCACGGAAGGCGCGTCTTTCTCGATCGCAGTGGCGATGGTTTCGACGTAGCGCCGTCGCGCGTCGTCCGGCCCGGTGAAGCCCGGCAGCATCGCGTACCCCACGCCACCGGGTAGCACTTTCACGACGGGCGTCTCGCGCGTTCCTTCATTGCTCGCCATGGATGTCGCCCACGCGGCGTCCATGAAGAAGCTGTGGCCATCGTCGAGCTTCTTGATCGCATCGCGGATCGCGGGATACGCCTTCGCCGCCGGTTCGCCGCTCGCGAGACCCGTATGCGCCACCTTGAGGAACGCATCCCAATCGACCGCGTCAGCGGCGAGCGCATGTGCGCGGATGGTCGCGACAGCTTCATCCAACAACGCAGGTGCGTCCACATTCACGGTGGCGGCGTCTGCGACGGTGAGCCGAAGGTGGGCGGCATTCGCTTGCCCATCGCCAAAGAGCAGCACGCCCAGCACCACATCCTTCGCGTCCTTTGGAATGGTCAGCCGGACGCTGCGCAACACCGCTGGCTCACCGTCGCGCACGGCAAATCGTTGCTGCGTGGTCTGAAACGTGTGCGCTGCTGGCGTCGGGCCGTCCGTGCGCAACCAGATCGCCGCGTTCGTGGCACCACCGGTAATCGCCAGGTTGCCGGTCAGGGTGATGTCCTTGCCGACGAATGGAGCGGCGTCGAACCCGGCCATCAGGCCGCCGGCGGGACTGCTGCTGCCCGGCTGACGAGACACCGTCACGGCGGCGCCTTCGGCCGACCAGAGCTTGCCGGAGGCATTCACCGAGTAGGCATGCCTGTCACCGACCGGTGCCCAGGTCATGGTCGGTGTAAGGCCCTGGGATCCCACTGCCGTCTTCACGCACAGGACCAACGTGAGTGCGGCGAGCGACCAGTACGGCTTGCGCATGGGATATCCGTCCGACGTCTGTCATCCGAGTTGGTCCGAATGCTAGAGCGGTTTGCGCGGTATTTCTGTAGGCGGATGCCTACAAGAAGTGGCATGGCGACCCTGGCGCTGCTGGGTCGGCTGCGTATCGCGCGCAAGCGCGCTCCCACAAGAGCGCGAGCGGCTCTGGGAGTGAGCCGCAACGCCTGGGAGCGCGCTTGCGCGCGATGGGCTCGCGTCAAACAAACCAAAAAAAGGGCCGGCAATAAGCCGGCCCTTTCATCACTCAACCATCGCAAGCCATCAAGCCGCCCGCGATGCTTCCATCTTCTCCGCCTTGGCGGCGGCGCCAGCCTTCAGCTCATCGCTGTCGAAGTCGTCCACCGAGATGAACTCGGCGACTTCGTCGCGCACGCGCTGCAGCAGTTCGCGCTCGGCTGCCGTGATCGCGCCGAGCTTCTCGGCTTCCGCCAGCTGCTCGTTGTAGGTGTGCGCGCGGAGCTGGCCACCCTTGAACGCCTTCAGGAACTTGCGCTCCACCGGCTCGGCGGCGATCACGTCCGGCAGCACCGCGTTCATGCGGCCCACCGTGTTGTTCGCGGTCGGGGTGAGGTAGGTCCAGGTGGTCAGGCGGTCACGGGCTTCGCTGGGCGCAGTGATCAGCGCGGCGACGCGGCGGCCGAGGCGATCCGACGGCGGCACTTCGCGGCGGCCGAACGGGAACACCAGGGCGCGGAGCAGCCACGCCACCGGACGCACCGGGAAGTTACGGATCACGCCATCCAGCGCCATCTGCATGCGCCACACGCACTCGTGGAACGCCCAGGCCAGCAGCGGACGGTCCGCTTCCGGACGGCCGGTGTCCTCGTAACGCTTGAGCATGGCGCTGGCGATGTACAGGTACGACAGCGTATCGCCCAGGCGGGCCGAGAGCTTTTCCTTGAACTTCAGCTTGCCGCCGAGCACGCCCATCGAGACGTCGGCGCACAGCGCCAGCGCCGCCGAGTAGCGGTTGAGCTTGCGGTAGTAACGGCGGGTGTAGGCATCGCCCGGGGCATCGCCGATGCGCGCGGCGGTCAGGCCGAGCACGAAGCTGCGCACCGCATTGGAGAAGCCGAAACCGATGTGGCCGAACAGCGCCTTGTCGAAGGTCTTCAGGCGCTCGCGGTAATCCGCGATGTTCAGCGCCTGCATTTCCTTCAGCACGTAGGGATGGCAGCGGATCGCACCCTGGCCGAAGATCATCAGGCTGCGCGTCATGATGTTCGCGCCTTCCACCGTGATCGCGATCGGCACGCTCTGCCAGCCGCGGCCCATGTAGTTTTTCGGGCCAAGGATCACGCCCTTGCCGCCGTGCACGTCCATCGCATCGGAAGCGATCTGGCGGCACCACTCGGTAGCGTGGTACTTGGCGATCGCCGACGGCACCGCCGGCTTTTCACCGCGATCCACGGCAGCCGCCGTCGCACGCGACAGCGCCTGGGTGGCATAGGTCAGGCCGCCGATGCGGGCCAGCGCTTCTTCCACGCCTTCGAAACGGCCGATGGCCAGGCCGAACTGCTTGCGCATGCGAGCGTAGGCGCCGGTGGCGGCGACCGCCATGCGCGACGCGCCGGTGGCGTTCGACGGCAGCGAGATGGCACGGCCCACGGAGAGGCATTCGACCAGCATGCGCCAGCCCTGCCCCGCCATGTGCGGGCCGCCGATCAGCACGGAGAGCGGGACGAACATATCCTTCGCGTGGATCGGGCCGTTCTGGAACGGCGTGTTGAGGGGGAAGTGGCGGCGGCCGATTTCCATCCCCGGGGTTTCGCGCGGCAGCAGCGCCAGCGTGATGCCCAGGTCTTCCTTGTCGCCCAGCAGCTTGTCCGGGTCGTACATGCGGAACGCGAGGCCGACGATCGTGGCGATCGGGGCGAGCGTGATGTAACGCTTGTCGAAGGTGAGCTTGATGCCGACGGTTTCCTCGCCGTTCCACATGCCCTTCGTGACAATGCCGAAGTCAGGGATCGAGGTCGCATCCGAACCGGCGTACGGGCCGGTCAGCGCGAAGCAAGGGATCTCGCGACCATCGGCCAGGCGCGGCAGGTAATGGTTCTTCTGCTCATCGCTGCCGTAGTGCATGAGCAGTTCGCCCGGGCCGAGCGAGTTGGGCACGGCCACCGTGGAGGCCAGCGTCTGCGACATGCTGGAGAGCTTCTGCAACACGGCCGAATGGGCCAGCGCGGAGAAACCCAGGCCGCCGTAGCTCTTCGGGATGATCATGCCGAAGAACTTGTTCTTCTTGATGAACTCCCAGACGTTCGGCGGCAGGTCGGCCAGCTCGTGGGTGATCTGCCAGTCGTCGATCATGCCGCAGAGTTCTTCGACGGGGCCGTCGAGGAAGGCCTGCTCTTCCACCGACAGCTCCGGCTTCGGCTGCTTCAGCAGCTCCGACCAGCGCGGCATGCCCGAGAACAGCTCGCCTTCGAAGCCGACCGTGCCGGCCTCGAGCGCGGTCTGCTCGGTTTCCGACAGCTTCGGGGTGCCCTTCGCGAACACGGAGAGCAGCGGCGCGCTGATCTTCTTGAGGCGGAAATCGACCATGAGCAGCGGCAGGGCAATGGCCGCCAGCAGGATCAGCACGATGATGGTGGTCACCGGGGCACCCGCGAGGAAGCCCACGACCAGCGTGGTGGCCGCCGTGGCGATAGCCCACGTCTTCAGGGACGTGCGGTGGTAGGCACATGCACCAGAGGCAATCAGTGCCGCCAGTACAACCAGGATCGCAGACATGAATATCACCTCGTAACGTCGTCGTAGTGCTTGGGGGGTGTCGCTTGAAGGGTTTGCATGAACGCTGCGATTTCGCGCGTGAACGCGTCGTTCGCATCGCCGGCCACCATGTGCGTCGCGTCGGCAAGCGACACGTGGCGCGCGTGGGGAACCAGGCGGAGGAATTCTTCAACAGTGTGGCTTGAGACCACGTCGCTGCGGGCTCCGGAGAGCAGCAGCACCGGCACCTGCACGCGCGCCGCGGCGGCGAACAGGCGCGGCTGGTAGCGCTCGCTTTCTTCGACCAGGCCATCGAGCAGGGCCGGATCCCAGTGCCAGCGCAGGCGGCCATCGCCACCCTGGCGCAGCAGGGGCCTCAACTGGTCCTCGGTCTTGCGCTCACGGCGCTGCGGCAGGTAGGCCTCGATCGCCGAGGCGGCCTCGTCGTAGCTGGCGAAACCGTTGGGGTGGGCGCGCATGAAGCCGAGGATACGTTCCACACCACGGGTTTCCCATCGTGGCGTGATATCGACCAGCACCAGTGCCGAGAACGGGCATGGGCCTTCCGCCTCGCCAGCAGCGACCAGCGCCAGGAGCCCGCCCATCGATGCCCCGACGACGACCGGCCGCGGGCCGTCTTCGGGCGTGGCAACGCTGGCCACGGCGAGCAGGTCGGAGACGAACTGCTCCATGTGGTAATCGCCGCGCGGCACGCGCTCGCTCTCGCCGTGCCCACGGGCATCGAACGTGAGTGCGGAGAAGCCCTGCGCGGCCAGCGCACGCGCGCTTCCCGCCCAGGCATGGCGGGTCTGGCCGAAGCCGTGCGCGAACAGCAACGCAGGCTGGCGCTCGCCTTCCCAGCGCTCACCGGCCAGCAGGATGCCGTCCAGACCGGTGGCCCGGACAGGGGTGGAAACGAAGGTAGTGGGCTCGGCAACCATACGGCCGAGTATGTGGGTGGTCGCAGGCCACGTCAATACGGCGCCGTACGGTCATGTAACGGCCGGAAAGTCAAGGTCTTACGCAGCACGTACGGTAGCGGATGGATTGCAAACGGGCGCTTTCCCGCTACCATGCGCCGATGAACGACGCCAAGAACGAACGAGTCCGTCTCTCCGCCGAAGACTGGGAAGACGGTGCCCTGGCCCTGATCGCCGAACAGGGCGTCGGCGCGCTGGCTGTGGAGGCGCTCGCTCGCCGCCTCGGTGTGACGAAAGGCAGCTTTTACTGGCATTTCCGCACGCGCGAAGCCCTGCTACAGGCCGCGCTGGAGCGCTGGGAAGAATACGGCGAACGCGAAGTGCTGGCGGAGATCGAGCGCATCGCCGATCCGCGCAAGCGCCTGCCGGAACTGTTCCGCCGTGTCGCTCACGAACTGCAGCCGCACCGCGTTTACGCGGCCCTGCTGAAAGCGCTGGACCACCCCCAGGTGGTGCCGGTCATGGCGCGCGTCTCGCAGCGGCGCATGGATTTCCTGACCCGCATGTACCAGGAGGCTGGGCTGGAGCCCATCGTCGCCCTGCACCGCGCGCGACTGACCTACGCCGCGTACGTCGGCTTCCTGCAGCTCAACTTCACCCTGGGCCTGCCGCGCCTCTCGCACGACGAGTTCGATGCGTACGTGGAGCACGTCATCAGCACGCTCACCCCGGCCAAGCCCGAGGAATGACCTGAACGGCGCCGCAAAATTGCTGCGCCGTGCCTTGTAAATACCACGAGCCGCAAACTACTGTCTCCACAGGCAATTACGTGGAGACCACACCGGATGGGTTCGCAAGGCAGTTCACTGGAAGCACTGAATCGATGGGTTGACGACGTCGCCCGCCTGACGGAGCCCGCCTCCGTCGTGTGGTGTGACGGGTCGGATGCGGAATACGCGCGGCTTGTCGAAACCATGCTCGCCAGCGGTGATCTTCTCCCGCTCAACGAGAAGACCAACCCACGCAGCTACCTGCACCGGTCCCACCCGTCCGACGTAGCCCGCGTGGAGCACCTCACCTTCGTGTGCACGCCGGAGGAAGAAGACGCGGGCCCGAACAACCACTGGATGGCGCCGGCGGATGCCCACGCGAAGATCGACGCCCTGTTCGAAGGCGCGATGCGTGGCCGCACCATGTACGTGATCCCTTACTGCATGGGCCCGATCGATTCACCGATCTCGCGCTGCGGCGTCGAGATCACCGATAGCCCCTACGTCGTCGCCAACATGCGGATCATGACCCGCATGGGCGCGCCGGCACTCGCGCGCATCGAGCGCGAAGGCCGCTTCGTGAAGGGGCTGCACTCCACGGGCGAGCTCGACCCCGAGCGCCGCTTCATCATGCATTTCCCCGAGGAGCTCTCGATCAAGTCGTACGGCTCGGGCTACGGCGGCAACGCGCTGCTCGGCAAGAAGTGCCACGCGCTGCGCATCGCCAGCCACCAGGCGCGCAAGGAAGGCTGGCTCGCCGAGCACATGCTGATCGTCGGTATCGAGAACCCGAAGGGCGAGAAGCACTACATCGCCGCCGCGTTCCCGTCGGCCTGCGGCAAGACCAACCTGGCCATGCTCATCCCCACCGAGGGCTACCGCAAGGCGGGCTGGAAGGTGTGGACGGTCGGCGACGACATCTGCTGGATGACCCCGGGCGCCGATGGCCGCCTGTGGGCGATCAACCCGGAAGCCGGCTATTTCGGCGTCGCACCGGGTACGGGCGCGAACACGAATCCGGCCGCGCTGGAAACGCTGGGCCACGATGCGATCTTCACCAACACGGCCATCACCGCCGATGGCTGCCCGTGGTGGGAAGGCCTGGGCGAAGGCGAGCCGGTGATGGATTGGCAGGGCCGCCCCTATAACGCCGCGAACGGCCCAGCCGCGCACCCGAACTCGCGCTTTACCGTGTCGGCGAAGCAGTGCCCGAGCTGGGCACCGGAGTCGGAAGACGCCACGGGCGTGCCCATTTCCGCGATCGTCTTTGGCGGCCGCCGGCCATCGCTGGTGCCGCTGGTGTTCGAAGCGAAGGACTGGGCGCACGGCGTGCTGGTCGGCGCATCGATGGGCTCGGAAACCACCGCCGCCGCGACCGGTGCGGTCGGCGTCCTGCGCCGCGACTCCATGGCGATGAAGCCCTTCTGCGGCTACAACTTCGCCGACTACTTCGCCCACTGGCTCTCGTTCGACAAGCCGGGCGCGAAGCTGCCGCGCATCTTCCACGTCAACTGGTTCCGCAAGGACGCCGACGGCCGCTTCATGTGGCCGGGCTACGGCGAAAACCTGCGCGTGCTGGACTGGATGATCGAGCGGGTCGAGGGCAAGGCGGCCGGCAAGAGCACCCCGATCGGCACCGTGCCGGCCCGGGGCGAGCTCAACACGGCCGGCCTGGATGTCTCCCCGGCCACCGTGGACGAGCTCCTGCATGTCGATGTCGAGGGCTGGATCGAGGAGCTCAACGCCATCGGCACCTACCTCGACGGCTTCGGCGCACGCATGCCCGAACGCCTGAAGGCCGAGCGGGCCCGCGTGAGCGAGGCCCTGGAAGCTGCCCAAGAACGCCGCGGCGAGCGGGTGGCTTAAGCGCCCTCGCCCTGGGACCCTGTGGATTGAGACCCTGTGGGAGCGCGCTTGCGCGCGATGGGTGGTGACGCAGCCCCCATCGCGTGCAAGCACGCTCCCACAGCACGCGCCCACAGCGCGCTCCCCCGCAGCCTCCCCCGCCCTGTGGCGGTCTCGTGACCGATTAAACCGTTTCCCCCTTGTCGGCATCCAAGCTGGCAAGATGAACGCCCTATGCCTCGCCGCCACATCCTTCATGCAGCCTGAGCTGCCCGCCGCGACGTCGGATGACGAGACCGTGCGCGCGGCCATGGCCGGCGACCGCAAGGCCTTCGAGATCCTCTACCGCCGCCACGCCGACCGCGTGTACGGCGCCATCCTCCGCCTCGCCGCGTTCGACCACGCCCGGGCGGAAGACCTCACCCAGGAAGCTTTCATCCGCGCCTGGCAGAAGCTGGAAAGCTTCCGCTTCGAGAGCGCCTTTGGCACCTGGGTGTACCGCCTCGCGGTGAACGTGGCACTCATGTCCATACGTGCCCGCAACGCCGATCCCGTCAGCATCGTCGACGACGAACACCTGCCTGACATCACCGATCCCGATCATCCGCTGCGCTCGCTCGAGCGCGATGAACTGGAAAAAGCCATTGCGGGCCTGCCCCCACGGGCCCGTGCCGTCCTCGTCCTGCACGACGTGGAAGGCTGGAAACACGAGGAAATCGCCGTCGAACTCGACATGGCGGTGGGGTCCTCCAAAGCACAGTTGCACCGTGCGCGCGGCCTGCTCCGCCGCATGCTGGGAGAAAGGCCATGAACGAACTCGAATACCTGCGCCAGATGCGCTCGCTCAACCGCCCCACCGCGCCCCGGCGCGACCTGTGGGCCGGCATCGAAGCCCGGCTGGATGAAACCCCGGCCGTCGCGACCCCGCGCCACCGCCGCGCGCAGCCCTGGCTGATGGCCGCCGCCATCGCCGCCGTCGCCGTGCTCAGCGGCGGCATCGGGCTGCACCTGGCGCCCGGCGGCAGCGATGCGGTGCCCGAGGCCCGCACGGCCTGGAAGCCCGCCGATCCGCGCCTCACCGGCGCCGCGGTGGAGCTGGATGCAGCACACATGGAGCTTACCCAGGCCATGAAGGATTCCCCGCAGTCCGCCGCCCTGCAGCGGCTCCTGCAGAAAACCGAACGCCAGCGTGATCGCCTGCGCAACATCGACAAGCAGGCCGGCTAAAACCGCGACAACCGCCAGGATCCATCCCATGAAAACGCTCTATGTCACTCCCCTGCTGCTGGCGCTGTCGATCGGTCAGGCCTACGCCTCGACGCCGATCAACCTGTCGAAAGACATTCGGCCCAACGCGAAGATCAGCATCGACAACACCAAGGGTGAAGTCACCGTCACCGCCTGGGACAAGAACCAGGTGCAAGTCACCGGCACCCTCGGCGATGGCGCCAAGCCGCTCGAACTCGACGGCGATGGCAACAGCATCGATATCCGCGTGGATACCGGTGGCGACAAGAAAGGCTGGTTCGGCAGTTGGGGCAACGACACCCGCATGCAGCCCACCGTGCTGAACGTGCGCGTGCCCAAGGGCGTGCAGCTCGAGGTCAACGTGGTCAGCGCCCCGGTCAGCATCGACGGGCTCGATGGCGGCAAGGTGGAAGTGGACTCGGTCAGCGGCCGCATCCGCGCCAACGTGCACTCACCGGATATCAGCATGCAGACGGTCAGCGGCACGATCGACCTGGCCGGCAAGGCGGGCAAGGCCGATCTGCAGACCGTCTCCGGTGACATAACCGCGCCGTCCATCAGCGACAAGATCGAGGCGCAGACGGTATCCGGCCGCATGACGATCGGCGGCGGCCCGTGGCGGGATGCCAATTTCAGCACCGTGTCGGGCGACACCCGGATCCTTGGCGGCATCACCGACGGCGGCAAGCTCACCGTCGATTCGATGAGCGGCGACGTGGAATTGGGCCTGCCGGGTAACACGTCGGCGCGCCTCGAGGCATCCACCTTCAGCGGCGAACTGCGCAGCGACTTCGGTAGCCCGACCAAGGGCGACGATGGCCCGGGCAAGGAGCTGAAAACCACCATCGGCAGCGGCAACGGCCAGATCCACCTGGAAGCCTTCAGCGGCGACGTGAAGATCCGCCGCGGCGGGAACTGAGCGCCGTACTGTGGGAGCGCGCTAGCGCGCGATCGCGCTCCCACAATGGCAACCGCGAAGCATAAAAAAAGGCCGCGAAATTCGCGGCCTTTCTTTTAGAGATCCTGGTGGTATTGCACGTACGGCGTACGTGACTGGTCCGGCTCGCGGATGTTCGGGCTGTTGGCGGGTTCGCCGGAGCCCGACGACCACACGTTCTGCGCGCCGACGGAGAGCTCGCCACGCCACGGCAGGCGGAAGGTCACGCCGAGGTCGATGGCGTTCCAGCGGCGGTCGCCGTTCAACGCATTCACCGTGCCGGCTTCGGGCTGCATCGTGCGGCCGGTGATCGCGCCGTACAGCGGGCCGCGATCGACACCGAGGCTCAGGGACTTCTGGTCGACCGCACCCATCCCAAGCAGGTTGCCCGGGGTGAGGCGCACGCGACCCACGCTGGCGCCCAGGTCGATGCCGCTGCGCCCGCCCAGTTCAAGGCGGCCGTGGGCATTCAGTTCCGTGCTCGAGGACAGCGCGCTGAACGGCAGCCCCGACGTCGTGGTAAGGCCGGATACGACGCGCGGCAATGCAGCGCCAGCGCCACTCGGACGCGACGAACCCACGCCAATGCCGAGGCTGTAGCCGGACCCGTTATAGGTGGCGCCCACTTCGCTGCCGACGATGCGCGGCGGCGTACCCGGCGAGCTGCAGCGATCGCCGCTGCGCGCGGCCGCGGCGGCCGTGCCGCAGGATTCGGCGGAATTGATCCAGCCCTGGCCGCTGACGTTGGCGTGCGCGGAAACACGCGGGCCGAGGTCGTACTGGAGGCCACTGGAAAGGAACGGGCCCGCCTGCACCGGGCGCACGGCGAGCGAACTGCTCGGGTCCGCGCGGTCATCGGTGATGGCGGAAAGCGAACGGCCATCCTGCGTGCGCCAGAGCGGCACGCTCACCTGGCCGCCATCGCCTTCGACCGGCGCGGCGAGCAAACGGGCCGGCGAAGTATCCGAACCCACCGGCACGACCTGCCCTGCCGCGACGAGCGGCACGAACAGAAGCGTGGTGAGCAAGGTCTTACGCATGGCAACCATATCAGGCAGTTGGCTGGCTTTCCCCGTCCTCCCGCACCAGCCGGGGCGGGGAGGTTGGAGCATAACCCATTTTACTTTTTACTAACACCCCAACGGGGCCATCTTAAGAAAAAAGAATAGCTGCCGTTTATGACACCAGGGGGGGAAAGCCATGGGGTGGCGCAGGGGCCGTGAGACTGGGTCCCGGCGCCCCGTCGCGCCTCGGATCGAACGCATATAGACTGAACCGACCAAGACCGGAACCATGCAGGCGATGACCATCGCTCCATCACAAAGCCCTTCGCTGCAGGCGCCCGGTCCCGGTGAGATCGAGCCCCTGCACGATGCCGTGGAGCGCCTGTTGCGGGCCGCGGACGCCGAGAGCGTCCGCAACGAATGCGAGGCTTTCGCCCGCTGCCTCCTCCCGGAAGCCCGGATCGCCTGGCGCGACGCCGCCGCCGAAGCTGGCGCGGGTTCGCAGCCCGTTGAGCTCGGCAGCGACCCCCAGACCGAACGCTTCCTGGAACTGCACGCCACCGAGCAGGATGCCGCCCACTGGGGCGACATGATTGGCTGGCTCGGCCGCCTGGCCTCGGCGCGCCTGCGCCAGCTGGCGGAAACCGCCAACCTCTACGAGGCGATCTCGCGCCTCGCGCTCGCCGAACGGCTGCAGCGCGCGCTTTACGCCATCGCCGAACAGGCGGGCGCCGAGCACAACATGAACGACATGATGAGCGCGCTGCACGGGATCGTGGGCAGCCTCATGTACGCCGAGAACTTCTTCATCGTGCTGTACGACGCGCAGAACCGCACGGTGCGCTTCCCGTACTTCGTCGACTCGGTCGATCCGGATATCCCGGACCCCGAAGGCATCCGCCCCATCGAGGCGATCGAGAACACGCTCACCTGGCATGTGCTGAAGAGCGGCAAGTCGATGATGGGCGCCAGCACCGAGCTGGAAAAGAACCTGCCCGGCCCGCGCGTGCCGATCGGGCCGCCCAGCGACGACTGGCTGGGCGTGCCGATGAAGCGTGGCGACGACATGGTCGGCGCGCTCGTGGTGCAGAGCTACCGGCCGGATACCCGCTACACCCAAAACGACCGCGAGCTGCTCACGTATGTGGCGCAGCATGTGCAGACCGCGCTGGAACGCCGCCAGGCCCACGAAGAGCTCGAGCGCCGCGTCACCACGCGCACCGCCGCGCTGCGTGAAGCCAACCGCGTGCTGCGCCAGCAGGTGCTGCAGCGCCAGCGTGGCGAGCGCCTGCAGGCCGCCCTCTTCCGCATCGCCGAGCTGGCCAATACCTCGGACAGCATCGAGAATTTCTACGCTGCGGTGCACCGGGTCATCGGTGGCCTGCTCTACGCGCGCAACTTCTACATCGCGCTGCTTTCCGAAGACCAGAACAAGCTGACCTTCCCGTATTCGGTGGATGAGCTCGACGGTGTGCGCGAACCGCGCGAACTGGGCCGGGGCCTGACCGAATACGTACTGCGCAACGGCAAGGCGCTGCTCGCCGACCGCGAGGAGATCGACCGGCTCAACCGCGACCAGGTGCTCTCCACCAGCGGTGCGCGCTCGCTGCACTGGCTGGGCGTGCCGTTGATCTGGAACGAAAAGTCGATGGGTGTGCTCGCCGTGCAGAGCTACACGCCGGAACACACCTACAGCGCCCGCGACCAGGAGCTGCTCACCTTCGTGAGCTACCACATCGCGAACGCCCTGCAGCGCAAGTACACGACCGAATCGCTGAAGCAGGCCTACGCGAGCCTGGAGCGTCGCGTGACCGAGCGCACCCGCGCGCTGGCGCTCGCCAACCGCGACCTGCGCGAACAGATCGCCGAGCGCGAGCGCGTCGAGCGCCGGCTGAAGTACGAAACCCTGCACGATTCGCTCACGGGCCTGCCCAACCGCACGCTGCTCCTGCAGCGCCTGGAGCAAGCGCTGAACCACTACCGGGAGACCCCGACGGATCTCTTCGCGGTGCTGTTCATCGATCTCGATCGCTTCAAGGTCATCAACGATTCGGTCGGGCACCTGGTGGGCGATGACCTGCTGTTCCAGGTCGGCGGCCGGGTCCGCGCCTGCCTGAAGACCCGCGATGTCGTGGCACGCCTGGGCGGTGACGAATTCGCCGTGCTGGTGGAAGGCATCACCGATCCGCAGGCCGCCACGCACATTGCCGAGCGCATCATCGCGCAGCTGCAGACGCCGTTCCGCCTGGGTGCGAAGGAGATCTTCACCTCCGCCTCCATCGGCATCGCCCTGCCGACCCAGGACTACACACGCCCGGAAGAATTGCTCCGCGACGCCGATTCGGCCATGTACCGCGCGAAGGCCGAAGGCCGCCACCGCGCGGCCGTGTTCGACGACCGGCTGCGCCGCGAAGCCCTGCTCCTGCTTGAACTGGAAGGCGACCTGCGCCGCGCCATCGCGCGCAACGAGTTCGTGCCGTTCTTCCAGCCCATCGTGGACCTGGAAGACACCCGCGTGGTCGGCTACGAGGCCCTGCTGCGCTGGCGGCATCCGGAGCGCGGCCTGCTGCCGCCGGCTGAATTCCTGGCGGTGGCCGAGGATACGGGTTGCGCCGAGGCGATCGACTGGCAGATCTTCGAACAGGTCGCCCGCCAGGCCCGTGCGCTCACCCGCGACGAAGGCTTCATCAGCATCAACGTCTCCGGCAGCCATTTCCGCTCACCGAACCTGGACCAGCGCCTGCTCGACCTGTTCGCCGAGCATGAGGTGCCCGCGCGCTGCATCCGTGTCGAAGTGACCGAACGTGCGCTGCTGGAAAACCCGGCCCAGGTGAAGCGGATCCTCGAGAACCTGCGCAAGCACGGGGTCGGCGTGGCGCTGGATGATTTCGGCACCGGCTATTCGTCGCTGAGCTACCTGCACCAGTACCCGATCGAGACCCTCAAGATCGATCGCTCGTTCGTGATCGAGCTGCCGGCCGAGGAAAGCGAAGGCCACAGCACCGCGGTGGTACGGGCGATCCAGGCACTGGCCGATTCGCTGCGCATGCAGGTCATCGCTGAAGGCATCGAGACCGAATCGCAGATGCGCGCCTTGCGCCGCATCGGCTGCCGTTTCGGCCAGGGCTTCCTGTTTGCGCAGCCCGCACCGGCAAGCAAGTGGCTGGGGTCGCCGTTGTCGTTGGACGCGTAGGCGTTCCTGCTACGCCGCTTCGTTGGTTTATCGCGCGCAAGCGCGCTCCCACAACAGCGCGCTGTTGTGGGAGCGCGCTTGCGCGCGATGCCGTTATTGCAAAGTACTAGGCGCCGGCGGCGTATCCGGCCCCGCCAGCAGCTGTTCCGCATCGACACGGTCGAACGCGTAGCGGGTAGCGCAGAACTCGCAGATGACCTCGATCTCGCCATTGCGGTCGTCCAGCGTGGCGTGCACTTCATCGCGGCCGAGCGCGCGCAGCATCCCTTCCACCCGCTCCCGCGAGCAGGTGCAGCCGAAGGCCAGCGGGCGCGGGTCGTACAGGCGCACGTCTTCCTCGTGGTACAGGCGATAGAGCAGCTCTTCCGGGCGGCTCGACAGCATTTCGCGCGCGCCCAGCGTCGCCGTGAGGTGGCCAACACGGTCCCACGCGTCATCATCCGCGCCGGCCGCGCTGTGGCCGCCCTCACCCGGGATCGGCTGCAGCATCAGGCCCACGGCGTGCGTGCCGTCGGCGGCGAGCAGAATGCGCGCCGGGAGCTGTTCTGAACGGTCGAAGTAGCCCTCGAGCGCGGTGTTGATCGAGGACATGCCGTCGAGGGTCACCACGCCCTGGTAGCGCCCCTTCTCGGCATGGCCGACGGTGATCGCCAGCATCGGATCATCCAGTTCGAGCAGGTTCACCGTATCGCCCAGCGCCTCCGGGTTGAACCGGGCCAGGCCGCGGACGCGGCCCTGGTCGGTCGTCTCGGCGAACAGCAGGCGCACGGCGCCCTGGCTCTTGAACTCGAGCGAGAGCGAGCCTTCGAACTTGATGTTGCCGGTCAGCAGCGCGCTGGCGGCGACGGCCTCGCCCAGTGCGTTGCGCAGCGCCTCCGGATAATCCACGCGGGATGCGATTTCCTGCCAGCTGTGGCCCAGGCGCACGAGTACGCCGCGCACGCCCGCCTTTTCGAGCATGAAGCGGTGCAGTACATCGTCGGAAACGAGGGTTTCGACAACAGAATCGGTCACGATGGTCTCCTGATGATCCGACGAAAGATGGGGGCGCGGGCGCTGACCGACAAGGCCGCCGCCATTTGGCCCTTATACTGCGCCATCCTTTGTCATCGCGCCGCCATGCCCACGACGCCCCGCTCGCTGCCCCGCCGCATCGTCCGCCTCGTCGCCCTCCTGGCGATCGCGTGGCTCGCCGTCTCATGGTGGGTCGTGCTGGTGCTTCGCTTCGTGCCGCCATGGACCAGCGCGTTCATGATGGAACGCCGCGTCGAAGCGCTCTTCACGGGCGAGAAGGACTTCACGCTACGCCACCGCTGGGTGCCGTGGGACGAGATCTCGCCGCAGGTGGGCCTCGCCATGGTCGCGGGCGAGGACCAGAAGTTCCCGCACCACCACGGTTTCGATGTCGACGCCATCCAGGATGCCATCGATGCCGCGGATGAGGGCAAGCGCCTGCGTGGCGCGAGCACGATCAGCCAGCAGACCGCGAAGAACCTCTTCCTCTGGAACGGCCGCAGCTTCATCCGCAAGGGCCTCGAGGCGTACTTCACCGTGCTGATCGAGGCGACGTGGCCCAAGCAGCGGATCCTCGAGGTCTATGTGAACACGGTCGAGTACGGCGATGGCGTGTACGGCGTGGGCGCGGCCAGCGACGCTTTCTATCGCACGGCGCCGTCGCGCCTCAGCGTGGCCCAGGCCGCCCGCCTCGCCGCGGTGCTGCCCAATCCGCGCCGCTTCCGCGTCGATGCGCCCAGCGCGTACGTCATGCGCCGCACGGCGTGGATCTCCCAGCAGATGGGCCAGCTAGGTGGCCCTGCTTACCTTACCCGTCCAGCGCCGGTTTCCGGGCGCGTCCGTTGAGCTCCGACATGGCCTATTCGCTTTCCATCATCGTGCCCGCCTACAACGAGACCGAAGTGCTCGAACGGTTCCATGCGCGGCTATCGGCCGTGCTCGATGGCATGGCGACGCGCGCGACCGTGATCTACGTGGATGACGGCAGCCGCGACGATACGTGGGCGATCGTCGGCCGGCTGGCCCAGGCCGACGCGCGCGTTACCGGGCTGAAGCTGTCGCGCAATTTCGGGAAGGAAGCGGCCATGACCGCGGGCCTCGACGCGGCCGACGCCGACGCCGTCGTTCTCATCGATGCCGACCTGCAGGATCCCCCGGAACTCATCCCCGAGCTCGTCGCACGCCTGCGTGAAGGCAATGACGTGGTGTATGCGACCCGCGCCGACCGCGCCGGTGAAACCCGCCTGAAGAAATTCACCTCGGCCGCGTTCTACCGCGTGATGGAACGGCTTTCCGACAACCCGATGCCCCGCGACACCGGCGACTTCCGCGTGCTCTCCCGCCGCGCCGTGGCAGCCCTGCGCGAGCTGCGTGAGCGCCAGCGGTTCATGAAAGGCCTGTTCGCCTGGATCGGCTACCGCCAGGTCTCGCTGCGCTACCACCGCGATGCGCGCTTTGCGGGCGACACCAAGTGGAACTACTGGCGGCTCACCAACCTCGCGATCGAAGGGATCACGTCGTTCTCGGTGGCGCCGCTGCGCCTGGCCACGTGGCTGGGTCTCTCCGCCGCCCTGCTGGCCTTCCTGTACGGCTTGTGGGTGATCCTGAAGGTCCTGCTCTGGGGCGACCCGGTGCGCGGCTATCCCACGCTGATGGTGGTGATCGTGTTCCTGGGCGGCGCACAGCTCCTCGCCCTGGGCGTTATCGGCGAATACGTGGGCCGCACGTACGCGGAAAGCAAACGCCGGCCGCTGTACTACGTGGAAGAGCGCCACGGCGCCATCGGCCCTTCACCGGGCGATGACCCCCACGGCCCCGGGCAGGCGTAAACTGGTCCCATCGCGGCGATCCGCGCCGCGCCCATCCGGGGAGTCGAGCATGCAGCAGGTCAAGCATCTCCTGGGAGCGAAAGGCAGGGAAGTGTTCGCGGTGGCGCCCGATGCGCCGGTCCTCGATGCGATCCGGCAGATGGCCGACAAGAATGTCGGCGCCCTGGTCGTCATGAAGGGCAGCGAGCTGGTCGGCATCATTTCCGAACGCGATTACGCGCGAAAGGTGATCCTGAAGGATCGCTCGTCGCGCGACACACCGGTCGCCGACATCATGACTGCGAGCGTCATTACCGTGGCCACGGGTGCCACCGTCGATGAATGCATGCGGTTGTGCACCGACAACCGCCTGCGCCACCTGCCTGTCGTGGATGACGGCCGGGTCGTCGGCGTGGTTTCCATCGGCGACCTGGTGAAGGCGACGATCAGCGAACAGAAAGAGACGATCAACCAGCTCGAGGCCTACATCACGAGCTAGTGGTCCCGTTCCTCCGGCAGCAGGTCGGGTGAGGTCGCCGCGCGTCGCGCGATTTCCGTAGCGATGGCGGCGACGCCCGCGCAGACCAGGCCGATGGTCGAGATCCCCACGCCGGCCATGCGCGCGGCGGTGAGGGCGCTCGTGACCGCAAGGTCGCCGAACCGCCATACGGCGGTCTCGATGAAGTTCTTGCCCTTGTAGCGCGCCTCGCGCGGCATGCGCGTATACAGCGAATCCGAGGCCGGCTTGATCATGCCGTAGGTCATGCCGCGGCTGCCGATCATCACGATGGCGATCAGCGGCACCGTATACCCCATCACGCCGATATCCGCCGGGCCGAGCACGACCAGCAGCGCCAGCAGCACGAAGTTCACCAGTGACGGCACCACCATCGCCCACATGGCGCCCAGGCCGCGCAGGAGCAAGGGCGTGAGCGTCAGCTGCATGACCGCGCCCAGGCCGTTCACCCAGAGATCCAGGCTCGCGTAGAACGCCGTGCGGCCCGCGTTATCGATGAAGTGCGCCTTGGCGTAATCCGCCACCAGCGCGTAGGCCATGGTGCCGATGCCGTCGCTCAGCAGCATCAGGATCGCCATGTAGCGCAGGAACGGCTGCGTGAACGCCGACTTCGCCCCCTCGAGGATCGAGCCACCCACCGCTTCGCTCCGTACCGCCTCCGCGCCGTCCTGGCGCGAAGACAGGACCATCAGCGCGCCGAGGGCCGCCAGCAGCGCGATCGCCGAGATCACCAGCATGGACGGCACGCCGATGCGCTCCACCAGCAAGCGCGTAATCAGCGGCCCCAGCAGCGCGCCGCCCATGCCGCCGAAGGCGATGAACGGGAACACCAGGCGCGCGTGGCGGCTGCGGAAGATATCCGCCATGAAACTCCAGAACAGCGACACGACGAACAGGTTGAAGACGCTGACCCAGACAAAGAACACGACGCCCAGGGTCTTCGCGCCAATGGTGTCCTGCGCGACGAAGGCGGGAATGAAGGCGACCATGCAGGTGATGAAGGCCAGGTAGCTCGTCGCCACGACCCGCCTGCCCGGAAAGCGCGCGACGAGCCAGCCGAACACCGGCGTCAGCGCCAGCATGGTGACCAGCACGACCGCGTAGAACCAGGGCAGCGAAGAAGACCCCACCGCACCAACGAGCTGGTCGCGCAGGGGACGCAGCACGTAGTACGAGGTCATCACGAAGAAGAAGGCGATGATCGACAGCGCCAGGATGGCGCCCTCGCCCAGCGGGGATCGGCGAAGGTTCACGGTGGCCGGCGGTTCCGGTGGAGGCCGCGAAAGCCTAGCACGGGCCTTATGCGCCGCGTGCTTCGTCCACGAATTCCGGCGGGAGCGGGCAGCCCAGGCTGGCGCAGATGGCGCGCAGGCACTCGGCCTCGGCCACCGTCACCACCCCGTCGGCGGCGATGGCCAGCCACAGGCCGCGGACCACCAGTTCTTTCGAAGCCGGATTGCAGCGAGCCAGCTCGATCACGGCGCCGTCGAACGCCATGCGCCAGTCCGAGACGGCCGGCATCGCCGCGCCGGCTTCGCCAAACGCCTCGCGCTGTGCCAGTTGCCAGGCACGCAGCGCCGCCCCGGGATCCGGATTGCCAAACGTCGCCACCACCGCGCACAGGCGGCTGTACCCCTCGCGCGCGTCACGCAGCTTGCGCTCGCCCGGCCGTGCCGCCGCACGGGGGTCGCCCATGCTGACCAGCCGCGCGCGCAGCAGGCGCGACAGCGCGTACTCGAACAGCTCGACCTGGCGGTCCGCCATGACGAACTCGCGGACCAGGGTCAGCAGCGCCTCGCGCTCTTCAGGCTGCAAGGTGCGCAGGGCAGGCGCAGCGATGTCGACGAGCGGAAGGCGCGCGGCGGGCGCGAGGCCGGCTGCCAGCACCTTCAGTTCGTTCATCCGCTCGACTTCGCCCTCGCCCAGCACCACGCGAAGCGCGTTCACCTGTTGCGCCTGGACATCCGCCTGGTCAGCGGGCGCCAGCAACATCGCCAGCACGAGCGCGCGGGCGGTGGCCGGATCGTGCGCCGCTGCCACGAGCGCGGGCGGCAGCGCGGCGCGTACGGTCCCGGCGTGCGCAAGATCACGTGGCTCCGCCGTGCCGACGCGGCTGGCGACCGCCGTGGCATACGCGACGCCGGCGGCACCGGCAGCGGCGAAGCCACGGGTATCCGCACGTTCTTCCGCCGCCGGCGGAGCGGCGGCGCGCGCAGCGGCCGATGCCACCACGCCCGCGAGGTCCGCCTCACGAAACGCGGGATCAAGCGCCTTGATGCGTTCGAGGATCGGCGGATGCGTGGCAAACCACGACGTCCCGGCCGATGCTTCGCCGAACAACATATGCGCCACTTCGGCACGCTTTGGCGACGCGAGCGTCGAGCCGCCGGGCAGGCCCGCGATTTTCTTAAGGGCACCCGCGAGACCGCGCGTCTGCCGGGTGAACTGCACCGCGGAGGCATCCGCCAGCGATTCGCGCGAGCGCGAGACGCCCGCCTGGATCAGCCGTGCGAAGAACAGGCCGATCGAGCCCACCAGCCACAGGCCCATGCCCGCCAGCGCCACGACGCGGACGGAATTATCGCGGCCGCGACCCGTGAAGCTCATGACCTCACGCCCGATCACCGAAAGCACCAGGATCCCGAACAGGAGGCCCATCAGCCGGATATTCAGCCGCATGTCGCCGTTGAGGATGTGGCTGAACTCGTGGCCGATGACGCCCTGCAGTTCGTCGCGATCCAGCTGGTCGAGGCACCCGCGCGTGACGCAGATGGCGGCATCGTCGGGTCCATAACCTGCCGCGAACGCGTTGATCGAGGCCTCGCCCTCCATGACGAACAGGCGCGGCACCGGCATGCCGGCAGCGATCGCGGTCTCCTCGACCACGTTGCGCAGGCGCCGCAGTGCGGGATCGCTGGTCGCGGGATCCACCGGCACGCCGCCAAGGTCTGCTGCCACGACGGCACCACCCGCCGCGAGGCTGCCGATGCGCCACGCCATGGCGCCGCCGATCACCAGCAGCACCGCGGGCGTGGCCCAGGCGACCCAGAACCACGGCGGCGTCTGCCTCCGGAAGATCATGCCGGCGGTGTAGACCACGGCGTCCACGGCGAACACCGTCCCAAGCACCGCCAGGATGAACAGCACGACGAGCCAGCGGCCCGTGCGGCGTGATTGCTCCTGGCGCTGGAAGAAATCCATGCGCGCGCGCCGCCGTTACGTGAACGACACCTTCGGTGCCTCGCGCATGGCGGGCTGTTCGATCGCAAGCGGCTCGGCGGCGGGGAATCCACCCGCGACGAGCGAATTGGGGAACGTTTCGCGGCGATTGTTGTACGTCATGACGGCGTCGTTGTACGCCTGCCGGGCGAACGCGACGCGATTCTCGGTGGACGCGAGTTCTTCCGAAAGTTGCATCATCGTCTGGTTGGCCTTCAGGTCCGGGTAGGCTTCCTGAAGCGCGAACAGTCGGCCGAGCGTCTGGCCAAGGGCATTTTCACTTTCGGCGACGCGCTGCATCGCAGCAGCCTCGCCGGGGTGGCCCTTCGCCGCGGCGAGGCCCGCCACGGCGGCGTTTCGCGCCTGCACCACGGCTTCCAGTGTGCCGCGCTCGTGCGCCAGGTAACCCTTGGCGGTTTCCACCAGGTTGGGGATGAGGTCGTGGCGCCTTGTTAGCTGGACGTCAATCTGCGCGAAAGCGTTCTTGTAGCCGTTCCGCGCCGTCACCAGTCCGTTGTAGATGCCGATGAAGTACACGACAATGCCAATCACGATGATCAGCAGTACGATCAGTGCCATGGTCCCCTTCCCTCCGCGGCGTGCCCCCACGCCTGATGTGCCGCGAGAATAGCATGCCGTTCCGTTCCGCCTCCCTGCTTGCCTGCGCGCTTGCCGCTGCCCTTTCCGCCCCCGCCGCCTTCGCGGCACCCCCGCCGAAACCGCCCGTGGTCCACGTGGATCCGGATTCGGCAAAGATTCCCGCCGATCGCGTGAAGCAGACGATCGAGGACTACAAGCGCTGGCTCGATGCCGCCGAGGCACGCGATGCCGCGCCGGCGATGGTCACGGCGATCATCGTGGACGACAAGGTCGTCTACGAGCGTGCGATCGGCTACGCCAACGCGAAGACGAAGGAGCCGGCGACGCCCGAGACGGTGTTCCGCCTGGCATCGCTGTCCAAGGCCTTCGCGACCGGCGTCACCGCCGTCCTCGTGAAGGACGGCTTCCTCAGCTGGGATACGAAGCTCTCCGATACCCTGCCCTACTTCAAGCTGAAGGACGCGCAGGCAGGCCAGCAGGCGACCGTGCGCGACATCCTGGGCCAGCGCCTGGGCCTACCGCGCAACACGTACGATGCGATGCTCGAGGCCGACGCCCCGTACGAGGAGCTGGTGCGCAAGCTCGACGAGGTCGATCTCTCGTGCAAGGTGGGCGCATGCTACGGCTACCAGAACGTCGCCTTCAGCATGATCGGCGATGTGATCTACGCGACGACCGGCGATTATTTCTTCCGCCAGGTGGAGCGCCGGATCTTCGCGCCGCTGGGCATGACCACGGCAAGCTATGGCCGTGACGCGCTCGAGGCCAGCAAGAGCTGGGCACGCCCGCACCGCGGCGGCCCGCATAACTGGATCCCCTACGAGCCCAACGACGCCTACTACCGCGTCGCACCCGCTGCCGGCGTCAACGCCAGCCTGCGCGACATGGAGCAGTGGCTGATGGCCCAGATGGGCGGCCGCCCCGACGTGCTGCCCACGCCGCTGCTGGATGTGCTGCACGCACCGGGCGTGGCGACGCCGGGCGAAGAACATTCCCAGCCGTGGCGGCGCGCGCGCGTCACCGATGCGCACTACGCGCTGGGCTGGCGCGTCTTCACCTATGCCAACGAAGACCTCGTCTATCACGCCGGCGCGGTTTCCGGTTACCGCACCATGATCGGCTTCTTCCCGAAGTACCACGCGGGCGTGGTCACCATGTGGAACGCGGCGGCGCCGATCCCCGCCGGCCTGATGCCGATGGTGTTCGACGACCTGCTCGGCCTGCCGCACGTGGACTGGGCCGGCGTCGAGGGCGCGGTACACGCCGCACCGGTGGCGAAGGCGGCGGCGCCCGTGAAGACCAAGGCGAAGACCAAGGCCGCGCCGACGAAGAAGAAGCCGGCCCCTAAGAAAAAGAAGTGATGCCCCCCTCACCGTTGTGGGAGCGGGGGGGGGGGGGGGGGGGGGGGGGGGCGGCCCCCCTCGCGCGGCACGGCGGGGCCCCCCCGAGAGGGCGGGGC